>DXVA01000066.1:0-15540 GCA_019408975.1 Lentisphaeria bacterium
ATGATGCTGCGCTTCGAGTCTGAATCTTTCAGACGCTGAACCGCACTGGCGACAGGTCCCGCAATCCCGGTGGCGTCGCCGATCGAACCGGACTCCAGACGGTCCAGATTCGCAATCAGCCACGCATGATCCAGCGTCGGCGGGCAGACCACATACGGCAGCGGCGCAAATGCAATCAGGCCGATGCGGTCGTTCGGGCGCGCTTCAATGAATTTCGCAATCTCCTCTTTGGCGGTGCCGAGACGATCCTTGACTCTGCCGGACGCCATCGCGGTTTCGAGTTCACGCTCCGTCCGGATTCCCGGCGGCACGTCAATGGCGCGCATACTGCCGGAAAGGTCCAGCGCCACCATGATGTCGATGCCATCCGCCCGTCGGCGGATCTCCTCCATGCCTTCGCGCGGACCGGCGAGCGCCACAATCAGCATCACGCCGCCGATGGAATAGAGCAGGAACGGCACCAGCTTCCGCAGGTTGACCGGGGAAAGCCTTCCCTTTGACGCGGTCTTGAACGGGCGCAGGGACGGAACCCGCAGAGCGGGCACCGGCTTGAACCATGCGCGAAGCAGTACCAACGCCAGGGGAATCAGCAGGAAAAACATATAAGGATGTGCAAATGTATTGATCATGGCTTCTGCTCCTTTTTGTTTTCTTCCGCCGGAATCGTCTCCGTGACAAGCCGTTCCGCCTTTTCCGCGGCATTCTCAAAGAGTGCCCGGTCGGCGGGAAGACGTGCGAATTTCACCATGTCCGCCGCGGAAAGGAACTCTTTCAGGAAGTCGCGCTGCGACTCGGAAATGGAGCCTCCGCCGCGTTCGAGATCGCCGAGAAATTCGGCGGTCGTCTGACGCTCGGCGCGCAGATGGAAACGGCGTTCCATATATTCTCTCACGATGTCGGTCAGTTCCGCAACGGAAGTTTCCAGCGGGACATTGCCGCCGCGCACCCTGCCGATCAGCAAATGAATCGCATTGACCGCAAGTTCCCACGGAGTCAGCGCGCGCATATTCAACGCTCTCCGGTGTTTGCGGATCAGGAAGACCGCAAGGGCGATCACTGCGAGAACCGCAAGGGCAATAACCGTATAAAGCAGATACGGCACAGAAGCTTTCCGGTCGATCCGGGACGCGACTGCAAGGTCGGAGGAATCCACCGGGACTGGATTGGATTTGAACGCCGGAATCTTCATCGAAAGGTTCTGATTATTGCTGAACGAAGCGTTCATGCGCCCGTCCCTGATCTCACCCTCGGCATAAGACTGCAGTTCAACATCACCGCTCCAGAGCGTATATCCCCAGCGGATGTTCTTCAAAATAAACTTCGGTTCCGCGCAAAGCTGGCTGCCGTCCGCGGGCTCTGCCGTCAGAAGCGACGGATTCACGCCCCACGGAAGACGGAACTCCGCCGTCACCGCGAACTTCTCCCCGAGCTGCACTCCGTCTTCGCCGGCACGGATTGCAGGCGCCGAGACAATCGTCACCTGTTCGCCAGACTTCGACACTCTGTACCATTTGATTCCCGCCGCGCCGCAGAAAATCAGCGCAGCAAGGATCACCGCGGAACAGAGCCAGAGAAACAGCTTGAAGAACTTCAGGTTTTTCATTTTCTTCATCATAAATTACACCCTCCCCGCGCTCATCTTGCCGCGCCGCGTCCGGAAGAACGCCATCAGCGGCTTCACAAGATCCTCGTTGCAGCGGATATCCACCATGTCAACTTTCGCGCGACGGCAGGTCTCCTTGTCCGCATCGTGGATCTCCTGCGCGGCGGCGTCATAGGCGGCAGAACCGGACCCGTCCGCGTCGAAGTCGAACACTTCGCCGCTCTCGGCGCCTTCGATGCTCATGCCGTAAAGTTTCGGCAGATGCAGTTCCGCGTCGTCAAGCACGCGCACGGCAATCAGGTCGTGCTTGCGGTTGACGATTTTCAGGCTCTTTTCATAATCCTTGTCGTCGATGAAATCGCTGACAAGAAAGATCACGGACTTCTTTTTCAGGGTTTCCGCGAGAGACTCCAGCGCCTTTCCGATATCGGTCCCGCGGTGCTTCGGCTCCATGGCGACCAGTTCCCGGATCACACGCAACACATGTTTGCGCCCGGAGCGCGGCGGCAGATAAAGTTCCGTCTCATCGGTAAAGATCAGGAGCCCGACCTTGTCGTTGTTGCGGATGGCGCTGAACGCGAGAAGCGCGGCGGCTTCGATCATCTGTTCGCGCTTGTCCTTCTCCCCAGCCCCGAAAAGCCCGGAGGCGGAGGCGTCCACGGCAAGCATCACGGTAAGCTCGCGTTCCTCGCTGTACTTCTTGATGAACGGAGAGCCCATGCGCGCGGTCACGTTCCAGTCGATGTCGCGAACGTCATCCTCGGGAGTATATTCCCGAACTTCGCTGAACTCGATTCCGCGTCCCTTGAACACGCTGTGATACGCGCCCCCGGTGATCTCGTCCACAAGACGGCGAGTCTTGATCTCTATTTTTTTTACTTTTGAAAGCAATTCACCGGCTAACATTGCGACAAACTCCTATTGGTTGATTGAAGGGCCGCCGCCATAGCTCCGTCCTGCGGAGAAGACAGCGGCACAAACGATTCCTGCCCGTAAAAATCAGGGTGTCTTGAGCTCGTCAAGAATCTTCCTGATGATGTCGTCCGACGTCAGCCCCTCCGCCTCGGCTTCGTAGCTGAGCAGAAGTCTGTGGCGGAGCACATCGGGGGCAAGGGACTTGACGTCCTGCGGAATCACGTAGGCGCGCCCGGCAAGGAACGCCTCGCCTTTCGCGGCGAGCGCAAGGGAAATCGCGGCTCGCGGAGAGGCGCCGAACTGAAGCAGGTTGTCCAGTTCGTCAAGCTTTACGCCATCCTGGCGGGAGGAGAGTTCCGAGCGCCGTTTCGGACGCGTCGCGCAGACGATATCGAGAATGTATTCGAGGATTTTCTCATCCATGTAGACTTTGTCCACCCACTCGCGCGCCTTTGAAATGTCGGCAAGCGTGGCGACGGCAAGCGCCTGTATCTTGAGTTCGGGATGCGCCATGCGTTCGACAATGATACGTTCCTCGGCGCGGCTCGGATAATCGACTTTCAGTTTAAACATGAAGCGGTCTACCTGCGCTTCGGGCAGCGGATAGGTGCCTTCCTGTTCGATCGGGTTCTGCGTGGCAAGAACCAGGAACGGAGTCGGCATTTTGTAAGTGGTCCCGGCGATGGTCGCCTGACGTTCCTGCATACATTCAAGCAGTGCGCTCTGAACCTTTGCCGGTGCACGGTTGATTTCATCCGCCAGAATCAGGTTTGCGAAAACCGGTCCTTTTTTAATGGAGAACGTGTGTTCCTGCGGATTGTAAATATTGGTTCCGACCACGTCGGCGGGAAGCAGGTCCGGCGTAAACTGGATTCGTGAAAATTCACCGTCGAGAGTCTGTGCGAGAGTTTTTACAGCCAGTGTTTTGGCAAGTCCCGGCACACCTTCCAGCAGGACGTGCCCGTCCGAAATCATTGCGAGCAGAAGCCTGTCCACCAGTTTCTGCTGACCGGAAAGGATTCTTCCCATTTCGGTTTTAATGTTCTTTACGAATGCGGAAACTTCCGTAATGTTGGTTTGCAGTTCCTGCAGTTCTTCCTGTTTCATAAGAGCTCCCTCCCGTTTCGTTAAGGATACTGTTCATTTATGTTTACATTATGTGAGCATAGACATGCCGCCTGTTCAAAAGTTCACGGGGAAGTGATTTTTTCATGAAAAGTTTCCGTAATGTGAAATGCCCGATGCAAAACGGCGGTTTCAACCGCTGCCGGATGAGAAGCGAAGCTTCGAGAGCCGTCGGAAATGCGTGAGTACAGGAGAGCTCCGGGCGGCGACACCGGACCACGGCAAGGGCAGAGCCCCTGACTCGACATGCTTATTCAGAAGTCCCGCACTCTTTCCTGAACTCCGAGGGGGCGACACCTGTATATTTTTTGAACGACGTCGAAAAATAAAGAGAATTGCGGAAACCGAGCTGCTCTGCGATTTCCTTGCACGAAAGATTCCCGCGCCGGATCAGGTTCTTTGCATTCTCCATGCGGAGACTGTTCAGGTATGCCTGCGGCGAGGTGTTCAGGTACTTCCGGAAAAGCCGGTTCAGAGTCGCCTTGCTGGTATTCGACATCGCGGCAAGTTCTGGAATCGAGAAGTTGTGCGACAACTCCGCCTGCATGTTGCGGATGGAATGCGTCAACGGCGGCGGCAGGTCGGCAAGGGAAAGTTCCCTTTTGCTTTCCGCGAGCCATGCGATCAGTTCATACGTCTTTGCCGATGTCAGCGCCTCGCTTCCGGGTTCCTTTCTTCTCAAAAGCTCCGCAAATTCACGGTAACGCTCCTCCAGTGCGGTGAAATCCCGGAATTTCATCAGGTAAGTCTTCTTCAGGTCAAGCGTTTCAAGCAGCAGTTTCAGGAGCGAACCGGCAATGCACAGTTGAAGCTGGCGCGCATATTTGCAGGAAGCGCTTCTGATCCGGATCGTATTCCCCGGATGGGAAAAATAGAGATCGCCCTGATGCAGATGATGCACAATCCCCTCCTGTTCATAGACCAGTTCACCATCCAGAATAAGTTCCAGAGTCAGCAGCGGATAATTGCAGCGGTCGCGCCACCAGCTGCCCGAACGTTCCGTCTCGCTGTAATTCTGCGGCCACAAGGCAAGGGAAAACGGGAAGACATCATACCAGTGTTCACTCCGGATGTTCTTCATATGTTTCAGGTAATTTTTCGGGAAACGCTCATAAGAATGCCTTGAAGTTTCCGTTTTCTCTATCGTCTCAAATCTATCCATTTTTCCCGGAAAATCCCCGTTTTTGCGATTTCGAATATTTGTGATTCAATATTATATACTTTTCTTAAAAAATCAAGTTGCCATTTTCTTTATTTTTTATATAATATATAAAAGAAAGAGTGATTCAAAAACAAAAAGAGGTAATCATGAAAACAGAAAAGCTCAGGATTTTCCACCGCAGAAGACAGCTTCAATGTTGTAAAAATGGTATTTCATTCCGGCAGCAGGACAGGGCAGGACGTTGCCAGTCCCCTGATCCTTTTTCTTCTTTCTTCCTTCGATTGTTCAATTGTTTTCCTGTTCAATTGTTCAAATGTTTCCCGGTTCCTTCTTACTTCAGAGTTCCCTGTTCGAGATTCTTACTTCGCAGGGTGAAAATGAGAATTTTCACCCTCATAGAGCTCCTCATCGTGATTGCGATCATTGCGATTCTTGCGGCAATGCTGCTGCCGGCATTGAACAAGGCAAAGGAAAAGGCGCAGGCGATTACATGCACATCCCAGATGAAAAACTGGAACACGGCACATTCTCTCTATGCGGATACCTACGGCGGATATTTCATGTATAAAGTTAACTGGAAATCCAGTCCCGGCAGTTCCATTTACGATTTCTGGTATCATGAAATCGGCAACCAGATCAAAATAGACGTAAAAAAGCTGAGCACAGCCAGACAGGGACAGAAAACCTCTCTATTCTGCCCCATGGATAAAAAAGCAAACAGCAGTCCGGTGGTCTCCGCACAAAGAGTCAGCTACGGCTATAATGGCTTTTTTCTGGCGGCGAACTATCTGTCCAACGGAGGAAGTTACGGCGGAGGAGCCCAGATCAGCCGCATCAAGTTTCCATCCACCACTCTGGTAATGTGTGAAATCGGTTATCATGACGATATGGCATATCAGCGAAACGATGCAGTATGCGAATATAGCGCAGGAGCCTCCTATCCCGGTCACAGACCCACCCGCCGCCACTCAGGTTCCGCCAACTGCGCTTTTGTCGACGGACATGTCTCCGCAGTAAAACAGGCGCAGTTATTATACAAAACAAGCACATCCTCCATACCGATCAACAAATATTTCGGTTACAGCACCAACAACATCAAACATCTTACGGGAGAATAAAATGATCTCAGCCAAACGTCTTCTGCCGCTGTTCCTCCTCACGGGAACCCTGCTCCATGCAGTTCCCTATCTGGAGATGAGTTCCGAACCGGATCAATGGAGCACTCCCTTTGAAGTGCTTGATCAGCCGAAAGGAGTCTATGGGGAATATCGCCGCGCCCCTGAAATCTATCACAAGGGAGCAGCGCAGGCGGCAGTCCGTTTTGACAAAGACGCGGTGGAAGTCAAGTTCCGCTGTCCGGTTCCGGAGGGAGTGAAGCTGAATCCTGATGCTGCCTCTCCGGCGGGCAAAGGAGAATATGTCGAGTTCTTTTTCTCTCCTTCACCGGAACCGATTCCCTATTTTCATTACACGGTGAATGTCAACGGAAAGAGAAAGGCGCAGAAATTTACCGCTGTCGGAGTCAATGATCCGAAGTGGCGCAGCCGTTTCACGGCGAAGGTCAAACATGCGCCGGCGGGATATGAGGTTCTTATGCGCATTCCCTGCGGGGAACTCGGAGTCTCCGCAACGAAACCGGGAGCGTTGTTCCGCGGCAACTTCACACGCTGCGGAGATACCGCCGGCGGGCTCTCCACATGGGCTCCGGTCGGACGGAATTTCCACTCTCCGACGCTGTTCGGGAAACTGATCTCCGGCAGTTTCCAGATCTTTCTGGAACAACGGCTCCGGGATGTTGAAAAGCGTCTTGCCGCGGTTAAAAATCCCGATACGAAACAATACAGGGCGGTGAAACGTCAGGCGATGCGCCTGCATGACGCAATTCAGGAGTGCAATTCCGATCCGGAAGTTTTCGCCGATCTGGAAAACTCTCTTGCGCAACTGAATTTCGAACTTGCACGCATGGAGTATGGACGCGATCTTCTGGTCTGGCGGACCGATCCCTGGAATAATGATTTCTCCCTCCGCAATGGAACAAAGGGACTTGAAAAAATCTCCATCACGGTTCCCGCCAACGGACAGACTTATTTCGGATTTGCGTTGACAAATTTCAGCGACCGACCCTACCTCGGACGAATCAAGTGGTTCTCGAAATACAGTCCTCACTCTTTCGACGGCTCTGGCCACCCCCACGCCGACCGGCTCAAACTGTTTGAAATGCTGGAACTCTGCAACCTCAGCCATCAGCCGGTATTCGACCCGCTGGCGCCGCTGCCCCTGAACTCGGTGGTCCGCACACCGGCAAGAAGCACGACGCCGCTGCTGATGCGCATTGACGCCACAGGCTGGAAGCCGGGAACCTATTCCGGCAGACTTGCAGTCAAATCATCGCACCCGGACTTCCCTACCAGCCTCATCCCACTGGAAATCAGAGTCTCCCCGGCAGACGTATCCGCCTGCAATCCGGACGTCGTCTATTACTCCTATGCGTTTCACAGATGGAACAACGGCAAGAACCACGAACTGCTCAAACTTTACGCGGAACACGGCGCCAATACTCTTTTAATTCAATTCAGTTCCATCAACCAGCTGCACCGTACCTGGCCGGAAGTCGATGCCGCCGGGCAGATAAAAACGGAAACCATCGACATGCGGCAGTTCGACTCGATCATCGACCGGGCGCTTGCGGCAGGCTTCCCGCGCGAACGCCTGAAACTCATGCTTGATTTCGTCCGACTGAAATACATACGGTTCAGAGGCGACAGGACTGCCGTCCCCGAAGGTTCGGATGCTTTCGCCAAAGCGGTCGCAGACACGCTGCACATCTGGTTCAACCACTGGAAAGAGAAATACGGCATCACCGCAGACCGCATCCTCATCCAGTCCGTTGATGAAGCAGACGGCGATGTGGACATCCCCGAATCGCCGATTGCACAGTCGCTTCATCTGGCACGGAAACTGAAAGAGCTTGATCCGTCGTTCCGGCTCATGCAGAACAGCCTTATGCTTTACAGGACTCCCAAAGACACAGTGCTGAAAAATATGCGTGCACAGGCAAAATACTTTGACGTTTTCTGTCCCCTGCGCTGGAGTGTGCCGCAGGAAACACAGGACATCTGGCGCGGCAAAGAACTGTGGAGTTATCTGGTGCTCAACAACAATACGCCTTCTTACATTTACCGGCGCATGTTCTGGCTGAATTTCCGGGACGGAATGAATGGAGTCTGCCCGTTCTGGCACATGGAGGAACATGCGGGCGGAGACGGTTTTGAATTCTTCACGGGATGGGCGAACGGAATTCGAGCCAATTACGGCGCAGTCTATGCGGATTTTACGTTTGGAACCATATTGCCGTCCCGGAGACTGGAAGCCCACAATCTCGGAAGGGAGGATTACAGACTCATGGATTTCTGCCGCCGGAAACTGGCGGAACGTCCTGACGGAAAAGGTAACAGGGAATTGAAGCGGATCGTATCCGAAGCGGCAGCCGGCAACACCATGTCCGCACTGGATGCGGGACGTGTAAAACTGGAACAGCTTGCGGAACGGCTGGCAACACGCTGATCCGCGATTTCGCAATCAGGCGAACAGGCTTTCGGGCGCTTTGAAGAAGTCACCGAGAGCCTGGTAAAAATGCCCGAAATGAATCCCGTCCGCCAGAGAATGGTTCGCCTGAATCGCCACGGGGAGTTTCTTTTCTTCCGTCAAACGCCCCCAGGCAAGAATCACAATGCTCTGATCGGTCGTCAGCGCAGCCTGCGACAGCGACTGGAAACTGAACCACGGGACACAGCTCGCGCAAAAGAAGTCGTTCCGTTTCCTGACTTCAGGATCGAATTCGCCGCGTTTCGCCGCCGCGACAGCCGGTTCCGCCTGTTTCCGGAATTCCTCGAACGTGCCGGCATATTCCGCCAGCGCCATGGAAAACTCCTCCTCTCCTGCCATGACAGGCGTCAGTGCAGCCGTATGACGGAACTCAATCACACGTCCGTCCGGCAGGATTCTCTGCCGCAGCTGCGGCACACTGTCCACCGCGCGCATGACTGCATAAAGAGTCAACAGGAAAAACGAGACGCTCCGGCTCTTTGCACAACGGTAAAGCGCCGAAGCATCCAGCTCAACCGTCAGGTTGACAAGCTGATTCTGAAACGTCCGGTAATATTCAAATTTCGGACGCCTTTTCCAGCTTCTCAAGTCGATTTCCGTAAAATCGTTCATGACGGTTCACAGCAGAGTCATAAAACCTTTGAAGGGAGAACCTTCCGCCGCGATCAGTTCCAGACGGGCGCCCCGGGACGCAAGCTGGCGGTTCGCCCATCGCTTGAACTCCAGCAGAGAAGCAAGGTCCCAATGCGGCAGAGACAGCAGCTTCGCGCGCTCCATATGCCCGGCGGAGACACAGTAATGCGGCACGATGTTCGTCACCGCGAAAACATCCCCCGCTTCAGCCGCCGCAAGGTTGGAACGCAGCCATTTTTTCAGCACGTTCAACGCTCCGGAAGAACAGAGGCAGACCGGATTTTCCGACGTCCCGTTCTTTTTCTTCTTCGCCGTTTTCCTGACGGCAAGAACTGCGCGGGAAGCCTCCTGCCAGTCGGCGGAATCCAGATTGAAAGCGGATTTGAATGCCGTCTTCTTCGCTTTCCCGGAAGCCCTGCCGTGCCAGGAAGCCGCCCATGTCAGCCGCCAGTTGCGCCCGGCGGGCATTTCCGTATCCGGCTTGAGCATAAAGATCTGCCATGTAAAATGCAAAGCGCCGTCCTTTTTCAAAACGGTAAAACGGGAAGTCCCGCCGATACGCGCCGCATTCGTCCAGCGCCAGAAATCATCACCGACAATCAGTTCAAACACCGACCGCTCCGACTCGATCACGAGCCCGAACGGCGGAAACGCCTCCTCATAAAACACCGTTCCGTCAGCGGCGGCGGCAAAATCTTTTTCCTGCGAAAATTCAGGCGTAAACCCTCCTTTCGACGGCATACCGACAAAGCGGAGCCTGCCGGCTGGGCCGGAAATCACGACTCCCCCTGCGGAGATATCCTTCATCTCATTCGACGCGCGCATCTCAAGATCCATCGTCACATTCAGCAGATGCTCTGAAAGGCGGATTTTACGCTTGACAACGGGTTCGCTTCCGAACGGGATCGCGTTTTCCTGCTCGATCAGGACCTCGCTTCCGTCATCGGATGTATGGGGACGGCGCTTCGCCTTCAGCGCCATCGTTTCGGAAAGCTCGCCGAAGCGGACGGGAAGCGTGGACAATGTGAAATCTCTGCCGGTTTTCAGCGTAAACGCATCCACGGACGGCGCATCGGTCGTCACGCACAGGGATGCCGTCTTGCAGGAAACGGAACCGTCATCGGAGTATTCGGTCTTCCACATGGTCAGTCCACCACTTTGAAAAGCTCGTCCAGCGGCTTTCTGGCGAACGGGCCGGGCTCCGCGGCGGCATATCCGAGCGGAGACATGGCGACCGTCTTATACTTCGGTTCAAGCCCGAGCGCCTTATCTGCCTCCGCGCGATGGAACGCGCAGATCCAGCAGGTGCCGAGCCCTTCCGCCGTCGCGGCAAGCATGAAATGTTCCATTGCAATCGCGGCATCCACATCGATGATCGTACTGCCCTCCAGACGCTTCCACGCTTCGGACTCGCATCCGACGACCACGGCAATGACCGGAGCCTGCGCAAGCCATTTCTGCGGATAGACTTTCGCCAGCGCCGCCCGTTTCTCCGGGTTGCGGACAAGCAGTATCTGATAGGGCTGACGGTTGCACGCGGTCGGCGCGGTTCTCACGGCTTCCCCGATTCTCCGGATTGCTTCCTCCGGAACGGCGTCCGGCTTGTAGCCGCGGATGCTTCTGCGCTTGTTGACGACCTCATAAAATTCCATATCACACCTCTTTCTTTCTGTTTCTGGAAAAACGGCTGTATAACAGTTTCACTTCGTTCAAACGGAATAATATAGCAAGGATCAGGAAGATTGCAACAAAAACAGCTCCGCCGGCGCACAGCGGCAGGAAATCCTGCGGGAGCGGAAGCCCCGGGAAAAGCGGCAGGACACTCGCATAGGCGAGCCATGCGGGATAAAGCGGAAGCAGAGAAATCAGCACAAGCACCGCCGTGAATTTCAGCATCTCCCTGACGGGAAGCCCGCCGACCGTCCGTTCCAGAATCGCCAGCAGAACCAGATTGTTCAGGTAGGAGCTGATCACGGTCGCAAGCGCGATTCCGCCCTGTTTCAGAGGATGCATCAGAATCAGGTTCAGGACGATGTTGATCCCGATGCAGATCACCGAAACATACATCGGAGTCTTCATTTCCTTGCGGGAATAGAAACCGGCAAGCGTAATCTTCATCGCGGCGAAAGCAGGCACGCCGAAAGCGTAAAACAGAAACGCCCACGACGTCTCGGCAAGCGCGGTCTCCCCGAACTGCCCGCGGTAATAGACAAGACGGATCAGGGCAGTATTGAATACGCACATGAACGCCGCCAGAGGAACGGTGAGAAAGAGAAGACAGCGCATCGAGGAAAACATCGTCGCGATCATATCCTTGTAATTATGCCGGACCGCCATCTGCGACATTTCCGTAAGGGATACAGTTCCGAACGCCACGGCAAACACTCCGATCGGCAGGTAAATCAGACGGTCGCTGTAAGCCAGCGCAGGAACAGCATAAGGACCGATCCAGCACGCAATGCCGCGGTCGACGATCACGCTGAACTGGTATGCAACCGCGCCGAAAAGCCCGGGCAGAGTCAAGCGCCAGATTTCCACTATCGCCCGCAGCCCCCAGAATGTCTTTCTGGAAAATACGGGAACCAGACGATGTTTTTTGAGAAGCGCCAGCATCAGTATCAGTTCCAGCACACCGGAAATCAAAACGGAAACGGCAAGAGCGTCGAGCATCTTCGGGGGATCGTTTGAAAACATCGGGCAGACCAGCCAGAGGCAGAGAATCATGCAGACATTCAATCCGAGACTCACCAGCGCGGGCAGGAAAAAGACTTTGATGCTGTTCATCAGGGAGGTCATCACACCGATCAGGCAGATGAAAATACTGTAAGGCATGATAAGCGGAATCAGTTTCAATGTCAGAATTACGCGCTCCGTCGTGGCAAACGGAAGAAGCATCAGGGAAATGAAAGAAACCGCCACAGTCAGAGCGCAGAGAATCAGGCTGAGCCAGATGAAAATCGTGGAAAACCGTTTTCTCGCAGTCTCATGCCCGCTCCGTTCCATCGTGTGCGTCATCATCGGAATCAGCACCGCCGCCAGCAGCCCCTCCCCGAAAACGCGGCGGCAGAGATTCGGGATCATGAACGCCAGAGTCCATGCGGAGGCAACTGTGCCGCCGCCGAGAATCGACGCCGTCAGTATTTCACGGAAAAAACCGAGAAGGCGGCTGGCAAAAGTCGCTCCCGCCAGACCGCCGACCCGTCTCAAAATGCTGTTCAATGCCGATACCAATCATCATCCCCCGTGCGAAACGCACTTAAACTGAAAATCTTACAAAAACGGAATCTCCGTCCTGAACGACATACTCCTTGCCTTCGATGCGGAGACGCCCCGCCTCCTTCGCCCCGTTCCACGAACCGTATTTCATCAGGTCGTCATAAGAAACGACCTCCATGCGGATGAACCCTTTCTGCATATCGGTATGAATCTTGCCTGCCGCTTCGGGGGCGGTCATTCCGCGGGTAATCGTCCATGCACGCGACTCCGTCGGGCCTGCGGTAAAGAACGTGATGTAATCCAGCAGACGGTAGCCGGTATGGATCACGCGCTCCAGACCGCTTTCCGTCACGCCGATATCCTCCAGAAACACCTGCGCTTCTTCCGGCGTCATCGTGCTGAGATCCTCTTCCAGTTTTGCGCAGACAGGCACCACTTCCAAGCCATGCCGGGCGGCGTCTTCAATCAACTTTTTAGATTTTTCATCCTTTCCGAAATTACGGAAAGAATCTTCATCCGTATTCGCGCAGACAAATGCGGGCATCAGGGTCAGGAGCTGAAGATCGGCAACAGCTTTCTTCACTTTCGGATCGTTCATATCGGGCTTCGGCAGCCTGCCGTTGCCGAGTTCCTCGACAAAAGAGGAAGCCAGTTCAAACTCGAATTTCGCCTCGGCGTCCGCATTCCGTATCTGTTTGCGCGCACGGTCGAGTTTGTTGTTGAGGTGGTCCAGATCGGCAAGCATGAGCTCGGTCAGGATCAGTTCGAGGTCATGGGCGGGGTCGACGCGCCCCGCGACATGGACAATGTCCGGGTCATCGAAAAGACGCACCACATGGGCAATCGCATCGACTCCGCGGATGTGCCCGAGGAACTGGTTCCCGAGTCCTTCGCCCTGGCTCGCACCTTCGACAAGCCCCGCAATATCAATAAATTTCAAGGTCGTCGGGACGATTTTGGCGGAGTGTTCCATCTTGGCAAGTTCGTCCAGCCGTTTGTCCGGGACGGGAACGATTCCCGTATTCGGATCGATCGTGCAGAACGGAAAGTTTGCCGATGCCGCGCCGCCCTTGCACAGCGCATTGAAAAGAGTCGATTTCCCGACGTTCGGGAGTCCGACGAAACCACATGCGAAACCCATAGTATGCTCACTCCACTTTCTGAAAAGTACGTTATGTCCCCGGCGTCGCCGCCCTGAAACTGAAATTCAAAAAAAAGACTCTTAAAAATACTTGCACATCGTGCTTTTTTCAATCTGTGAAGTATATTAAAATGCAAATAATAATCAGGATACCAGGAAAAGAACGCCGGAACTCGCATGGCGGAGACGGTTTCTCCTATCAATTCGGGATGCACTATGAATCAGAAAAACAGCGTTATGATCTGCGGATTCGGGGTCAGCGGGAAAGCCGCCGCAAGGCTCGCCGGATACCTCGGCTGCCATATTGTCCTTGTCGATGAAAACAACTCGCGCGAGATGCGCGACCAGGCGGCGGAAATAAAAAAACAATATCCATGTGAGATGGAACTCTATTTCTCCTGGACGCAGGAAATCACCCTGCCATACTGCGATATCGCGGTCATGAGTCCCGGAATCCGCCGCGGCACCCCGCTTTTCCGCGCGGCGGAACAGAGCGCCGGCAAAGTCATCAGCGAACTGGAATTCGCATTCAGCCATATCACCTGCCCGATCGCCGCAATCACCGGCACCAACGGCAAAACAACCACGACGGAGCTGACTACCGCACTTCTCAAGGCGTCCGCAATCCGCGCGGAGTCAGCCGGCAACATAGGACACGCCCTCAGCGACTGCGCGATCGAGGTTCTGGAACAGCGCGTCAAATATCTTGTCGTCGAAGTCAGTTCCTTCCAGATTGATACGATTTCGAAGTTTCCGGAATTTCCCGCCGCAATCCTCAACATCGCCAGCGACCATATCGACCGCCACGGCGGCATGGACGCTTACGCGGCAACCAAATTCCGCATCTTCGCAAGCTCTCTGGAAGCTTCGCCGGAGACGCGGATCATCAACAGCAGTCTCCTGGGCTGCAAGAACCGTTTTCTTCCCCCCGAACTCCCCATGACCACATTCTCCGCAACGGAGCCGCAGGCGGATTTCACGCTTGAAAACGGTATCATCAAGTTTCACGACAGGGAAATCCTGCCGTTTGCCGAATCCCGTCTGAAAGGCGCCCACAATGCGGAAAACATCATGGCGGCGCTGGCCCTGGTCCGCGCACTTCTCGGGGAAGATGCGATCTTCTCCGCATGTGTCAAAGAGGCGATCCGGGCTTTTCAGCCCGATGCGCACCGCATGGAAGTTTTCCTTGAAAAAAACGGCGTGAAATACATCAACGACTCCAAGGCGACCAATCCGCACGCGGTCAATGCGGCGGTCGGGACATTCGCAGACGGCAGGAACATGATCCTGATTCTGGGCGGGCTCGACAAGGACATGGATTTCACCGAACTGGAAAAGAGCCTGCCCCATATCCGGCAGGCATTCCTGATCGGGCAATGCAAGGAAAAGATTCACGAGGCAATCGCCCGCAAGGTCAAATGCAAGATGTCCAGCAGCCTGGAATCGGCGGTCAAGGACGCCTGTTCGATTGCAAAGGCGGGAGACTGCGTGATGCTCTCCCCCGCAACAGCCAGCATGGACATGTTCAAAAATTATGCAGAACGCGGAAACCGCTTCAAGGAAATCGTCACAGAACTGTTAACCGCGAAAGAGCAGTGACGCGGAGACCGGAAGACCTTACTTTCCCGTCCTGGAAAAACGGAAGATTTTCCCTTCGATCAAAGTCACCCAGATCCCCCCGTCAGGACCGACGGCAATCTTATTGATCGAGGAATTGCCGCATTTGTAACTCCAGAGCAGTTTCTGCGTTCCGGCGTCCACAGCCGCCAGAACCCCCTGCCGAGATCCGGCGAAAACAATGCCGCCATGCTCCAGCAGCGGACATGGATTATGCTCATAGCCGAACTTCGCATCGACATTCCAGAGACAGCGGTATTCAGGCGCGGCGGCATCCACGGCAACGATCCGCCCGTTCATCGTCTTGCCGTAGACCCGTTTCCCGTCAACGGAACCGCACTGGGACTCACGGACGGTAAACTGCCCGGAACGCCAGAGCTGACGCCCCGTCTGCAAATCCAATGCGGTCATAAAACGGTCCGGCGCAACAAGAAACACTTTGTCTCCGCTGATCACGGGAACGCAGTTCCCCGGAGAATACAGCTTCTGCGGATGACCGTTGTCCCAGCTCCAGAGCAACGA
>DXVA01000066.1:15550-16350 GCA_019408975.1 Lentisphaeria bacterium
GCAACGATCCGTCCGACTCGTTCAGGCAATAGAGATGACGGTCCCATGCACCGAACACGACCTTGCCTCCGGCAACCGCCGGCTGTGCCTGGAAAATCCCGCGCGCGCCTGTCCAGCTCCAGATCTTCCGCCCGGTTTTCACATCGATTTTGCAAAATTCCCCTTTTCCCAGCCCCATATAGAGAAAACCGTCCTGAACCGCTCCGTCGTTGATGACCGGAGCACGGGCGGGAAGCCGCCAGAGAACCTTCCCCGTGTCCGCGTCAACTCCGGCAATCTCGCTTCCGATACTGCCTGCAATGACAACGCCACGGTCATACAGCGGCGTCGAATGAACCGTCCCACCGAGATCAAGAGTCCACAGCGTCTTCTGCTTCTTCCAGTCATACGCCCGGAGTTCACCGGTGGAAGTTCCGTAATACAGGACGGTTCCATGAAACGCAAGCCCGGTGAATATGGAAGCGTCCGCACTCAGGATCAGTCTTTCGCTCCAGCCCTCCGGCAGCCTGCCTCCAAGCGGCGCGGGCGGGGGAGGAGGCGGCAGACTGCGGAATGTTTCTCCCGCCCGGAACGCATAAACCGCTTTGGAGAGCGGTTCTCCGAGCTTCTTCTCATAGATTTCAAAACGATCGCCGTTCATTTCAACCACAGTATATCCGAAAGAGCGGTCTTTCGGCATATACAGCGCACGCCCCATCACTCCGGGAATGCCGTCCAGATTATAGGCGCGAAGCGCATGACCGTGACCGAAGAACATTGCGGCGGCATGATGCTTCTTCATCAGGGCAATGACGGCGGAG
>DXVA01000067.1:0-4432 GCA_019408975.1 Lentisphaeria bacterium
AATCTCCGGAACTTGAAAGCGCCTACATCGTATCGGAAATCACATCGGTTCCTTATATTGAACTGCCGCTCAGCAGAAAGCGCAGGCTGGCGGAAAGCGAAATACGGAAAGGACGCAGTTTTCTGGCGCGCCGTCTTGCAAATGAACCGTTCCAATATATTTTCGGATGGACCCAGTTCCGTTTTCTGGATTTGAAGATTGGCCCCGGCGCTTTGATTCCGCGTCCGGAGACGGAGATGTTGCCGGATCTGCTCGGAAGATATCTGAAACACGGCGCAAGTGTCTGCGAACTGGGAACCGGTTCCGGCGCAATTTCGCTCGCCCTTGCGTCGGAACGCCCCGATCTTGAAGTATGGGGCTCGGAATTATCCGGGAAGGCGTTCCAGTGGTCCGAGCGAAACCGTCTGGAGCTGTCACTTGAAAACGTCCATTTCTTCCGTGGTTCCCTGTTTGAACCGTTCGGGGAAAAAAAATTCGACGCAGTCGTTGCGAACTTGCCTTACATTGCAAACTCCGAGCATGAAAACCTTCCCCCGAACGTGCGTGACTATGAACCACGCGAAGCTCTTTTCGCGGACAATGACGGATTTGCCCTGATCGAACAGGCAATTCAGGAAGCGCCGCGACACCTGAAAGAATGCTCGGCACTGTTTTTTGAACTCGGAGAAGAACAGGGTTCCCGTGCTTTGGACTGTGCAGGGCGAACCGGTTTCTTCACACGTGCGGAAATTCTGCATGATATGTACGAAGTCCCGCGTTTCCTTGCGGCATACAGGGAACCATGACTTTCCGGCGCCCGTAATCTCCATAGACATCAATGGGAACGGTTCCATGATTTTTCATTATAAAATGCAAGCGTTTTTTTCCGCCGGATTATTTTGCCGCAGATATTGACAAAAGAGTTTTTATTTATATAATTAGTAAGTGAGGAGCCGATTTCTCCGGAAAACAGGAGCCGGGTTCATTTCATCCGACAGGTGAAATGAGTTCAAACACAGGGGATAAGGAAGATCGGCCTGGAATCTGGCATAACCTGCATAACGTGGAGAAATGTGAAATGAAGCGAAGCCATTGTTCAATGAACTTGGAAAGCTGGAAAAACAGGAAAAAGAACAAAATCGGTCCGGGGTTCCCATACGGAAAATTTTCATATTCTTCTGACCATTGCCGTACCCGGAAATCCGAAAATTTCACTATGATAGAACTTCTCGTCGTAATAGCGATCATCGCAGTGCTGGCTGCGATGCTTCTTCCGACCTTGAGCAAAGCGCAGGATATGGCGCGGGGAATCAGCTGCATGAATCATTTGAAACAACTCGGCACAGTTGTCTCCATGTATGAAAATGAATACAAAGCCTTTCCCGTATGGGCAAACAATCCCGAAGAAAATAAAAACTATGACAACTGGATACATGATCTTTATTCGTGCGGTTTGCTGGGGGATCCCGGAATTCTGTTCTGCCCCGTTGCGCCCCGTTTTGCCACGGGCAACATGAAGCGATACTGCGATGCGGGAAGTGGAATGGCTCTCCTGACGAAAAGCAACAATCCTTATTACTGGCTTCATACCGGCTACGGCATCAACTATTATATGTGCAGCAGGTTTACGGCAAAAATGAGCTCCAAGTTTGTAAAAAATCCATCGGTGAAATTATTCATCGCAGATTCTTTCGAAATTACAGCGACAGCGGGAAGCGGGCCGACGGAACGCATACTGCATTACCTGAATGCCACCGCCGGACAGCTCCAGGACCGGCATTCTTCAGGGACCGCAACGAACATTCTCTACTGCGACGGCCATGCCGGAACAGTAAAAAGAGCCTGCAGCCAGATACAGGCTCCCTATCCGTCTTCGCCGGGACCCAATACCCGGAATCCTTATATGCATCCGGAAAAATAAACTGGGAAGAATGGAACAATGAAAATGAAAATCATATTCCCGGCAATCCTGTTCATGCTCCTGCCGGCATTGCCGGTTCCGGCATCGGACGACCTGAAAAGCGAAGAACAGGTTTACACCCGGATCGTATCTGAACCAGAACTGAAAAGCGGGCCGTGCAGGCGAACTGCCGATGAAGTTCTTATTTTTCCGGAATGCCAATATAAATATTCCCTGTTCCAGAATTTCCTGGGCGATTTCGTGGACCGCCCGCTGTTTTCCAACAGGGCATGGCGGACGGAAAAATTTGAGTATATGAATGCGCCTGCCTTCCTGAAAGACATTGAAATCATGAAGTCTCACGGCATGAACGGAAGCGGCAATATCGCAAGCGCTTCATTTCGGATCAAACATAACTTATAAATCATAAAACAGGTCAATGAAAACGGATGGAGGCATTATGAACAGGTATTGCAGAATGGGGAAAGGCAGGAGCCTGCTTGGAGCGGCGCTACTTCTTTCAGGAAGTTTGCTGCAGGCGGAGGAAATTTCCCTGAAGGCTTCAACAAAACGTGAAAACGCGCTTTACAGCTCCGGCGAACCGATTGTATTCAATGTTTCTGTACAGGAAAAATCAGGGAAAATGGTTGCCGGCAGGAAAATTGATTATCTCATTGAGGGAGACGGAGGGCTGAAAAAATCAGGAAGCCTGACGTCCGCCGATCTTCCTGTCGAGATTACCGCAAAATTGGACTGCCCCGGATTTGTCAGACTGACCGTTTCCACAGACGAAGGCGGCAGGAAACAGAAAACCTGGGCGGGAGCCGGAGTGGATGTATTGAAGATCCGCGCAGCTACGCCGGAGACTCCTGACTTTGATGCGTTCTGGGAAAAACAGCTGAAAGAATTGCGGTCCCGCCGTTACCGCACCACACTCAGGCAGATATCTGATCCCGGAATTATGAAAGGAGTCGCGGTATATGATACGAAACTGGAGGACGGTGCGCTGGGCGCCGGCGGGTTCCTGATACTGCCTCCGAATCCAGCCAAAGGAGCCCACCCGCTTGTCGTCACGTTCAACGGGGCAAGCAAAATAGGAGCATTCTACCGTTCGTTTGACAGGATGGCGGCATCATATCGGGCAATTGTATTCAACATGAATCTGCATGATACAATCAATCAGCCGACTGCGGCACAAGTGAAAAAACTGCGGCAATCCCCGGAAATCAGCAATTATATGTACCGCGATGCGGATGATGCCGCAACTTACCGCATCCGCAATATATTCCTGCGCGTAGCGAGATGCCTTGATTATCTGAAAACCCGCCCGGAATGGGACGGGAAAACGATCATTGTCCGCGGCGGCAGTCTCGGAGGAGCCCAAGCGCTGGCTGCGGCTTATTTTGAGCCGCTGACGGTATTATGCGTGGCAAATGCTCCGGCGTTAAGTGATCATTACGGGGCGGAACGCCGGCAGGCGGCAGGCTGGCCCGGACTTTTCAAATATCTGTCCGGCAGAGATGCACAGGAACTTGCAGCCGCGAAGAAAACAATGCGTTATTTCGATTCGGTCAATTTTGCGCGGCGTTTGAAATGCCCCGTAACGATGAGTGTCGGTTTCATTGATCCGGTTTGCCCGCCAACGACTGCCTATGCTGTTTACAACAGCCTTCCCATGAAAGAGAAATCAATAAAAAACGTCGTGCTCGGACTGCACGGCGTCAGTTTGAAAAAAGGGGAGAAAAGCGTCTTCAGCCATGGCGGGTCGCTGGTTCAGCAGGCATGCCGCAAGAGTGGACAGGGAAAATAACAGATGCGGTTTCCTGCCGGAACCGCACAAAAATATAAAACAGAGAGAATGCAAATGACGAAAAAGCGTTATGTATTGGTCGGAACGGGCGGGAGATCGCTCATGTATATCAAGGCGTTGACCGATGGAACCTATCGTGAACAGGGAGAATTGGTCGGATTATGCGATATCAATCCGGGACGTCTGGAATATTACAGTAAAAAAATTGAAAATGAGTTCAAGCATCCGCGGGTTCCAGTCTACAAAGCCGCGGATTTCGACCGGATGATTGAAGAATGCCGTCCCGACACGGTAATTGTCACCACCATCGACAGAACACATCACCGTTACGGCTGCCGTGCAATGGAGCTCGGCTGCGATGTGATCAGCGAAAAACCGATGACGACCGATATCGAAAAATGCCAGGCAATCGTAAACACCAGAAAAGAAACGGGGCGCAACTATACCGTGACATTCAATTACCGTTATGCTCCGCGCAACAGCAGAATCAAGGAACTGCTGCAAAGCGGCATTTGCGGAACGGTCACTTCCGTCAACTTCGAGTGGCTGCTTGACACGAATCACGGAGCGGATTATTTCCGCCGCTGGCATCGCTGCAAGAGAAACTCCGGCGGGCTTCTGGTTCACAAGGCGACGCACCATTTCGATTTGGTCAACTGGTGGCTGGATTCCCATCCGGTGGAGGTATTCGCCATGGGCGACCTGAAATTTTACGGACGGGAAAATGCGGAAAAACGAGGCAT
>DXVA01000067.1:4442-16304 GCA_019408975.1 Lentisphaeria bacterium
GGATTTCTATCAGCGGAGTTCCGGCAGTGAAACAGCGAAAAAAGACCCCTTCGCCCTGAATGTGGGCGGGGAAGTCGGCACATTCCTGAAAGAACTTTATTTCGACAATGAGAAATACGATGGCTATCAACGTGATCAAAGCGTATTCGGGGACGGTATTGACATTGAAGACAATATGAATGTCATGGTCCGTTATGCCAACAAAGTTGTCATGAATTACAATCTCTGCGCCCATTCGCCATATGAAGGATACAGGGTCTGCTTCAACGGGACCGCCGGGCGCCTTGAATTTTACTACATCGAGCGTGGAATTACGCCGGTCGGTGAAGATATGTCGAATTTCGGACTGCGGGAAAATGAAAAAGAGGAATGCAACCGTAAAAACATGTCCCCGGAAATCGTGTTTCAGGAATTCTGGAAACCGCCGCGCACCTTTACCTATGAGAAAGGGACAGGCGGACATGGAGGCGGAGATGTCAGACTGCTGGACGATCTTTTCCTGGGCGCCGCGGAAGATCCTCTGGGGCGGGCTGCCGGCGTGGAGGACGGGCTCAACTCAGTACTGACGGGGATTGCCGCCAATATTTCCATCAGGACAGGCCGTCCGGTCAAAGTCTCTGAACTTGTCAACTTCTGAATATAAGGGATGGTATCATGCCGGATGTGGCTGCGGAATTGAAATATGACGCCGGAAAGCTGATTTTTGAACGGAACGGCGGCGGAATGCCGGATCAACTGATATTGAACGGTTCGCCGACGGGGCAATCAATACTTTCCGGCAGTCTGGAAATCGTTCTGGAAGATGGGCGGCGTATCCACCCCGGAATCGGCGCCTGCGAACCGATTCATACGAAAAATGATGAAGTTGAATCTGTGGAATTCACGGATCTCGGCTGGTTCGATATCCAGGGGAACCGGATTCCGGATTTTCATCTGTCACTGCGCCATGAATTATATTCCGACGGGGCATTCTTTACCACCGCCATGCTGCACGTGGAAACTTCCGCCCCGCCTGCCATCCGGCACTTTCAACTGTCCCTGACTTTCCGGCTTGAAGATTTTGAAAAAGTACGGGGGGCGGTATTGCCCCGGCGGGGAATGTATGCTTCCTCGGATATACAGTCCGCCGCCCCGCGGCAGATTCTGGAAACAGGAGAACATTGTCTGCTTCCGCAGAATCAAATGGCTTCAGCAGGTTTTTACGCTACCCGGCGGGAGGGCGCGGCTTTGTATGGAGAATTCTTTCTGGAAGGCGGCAGCACGCTTTCCGGAAAACTGGAAGACGGTCATTCCGAAGTGGTCTGGCACGGCAAGTCTCCAACAGTGAACTGGTGTTTCCAGAACAGGCAGGCAGCCACTCCCCGGCGCCCGTGGCAGTGGCGCAACCGCTGGGGATGGGTCATTGCCCCGCCGGCGACGGAACGCAGACTCCCCCCTCAAGTCATTTACCAGTATATCGACAACTACCGCCATTATCCCGACAAGGCTGAGCTGGAATCGATCGCCGATGCCGGATGCCGGACACTCATCCTGCACTCCAACTGGCGCCGCGATGCGAAAAACGGCGGAGTGCCGTACCTGCAGCAAAGGTTCCGTGAAATCATCGGCTATGCACATTCCCGGGGAATCCGGGTTGCCGTTTATGTCCGGGGCAATGAGAAAGAGATCCGTGAGGAAGCCGCAGCATGGTTTGGGCACTATATGCAGTATGATTTCGACGGGCTTTACATGGACTACGGCAGTCCGCTTTGCCTGAATGAACCGCCGGATGAAGACTTCCCGGGAGGGACGGTCTGTTTCTACCGGCATTACCGCAACTTGCGCCGTTTGCGGCGGAGGGTGGGAAAACACGGAATCATCATCTCTCACACCGGAACCGATTTCTCGGCGCTCGGACTCAGCCTGACAGATGGCTATATTTCAGGGGAAGCGGAACGCGGTGTGCTGATCCGGAACCGCTATGAACATGAATATTTCACTATGGCTGGGGCAGCAGTCGGGACATTATGGAGCGCGGCTTTTCCGGAATACTCCACAGTTGCCATAATTCCGTTTCTGGCGGCAACCGGACAGGCGCCCCACTCCCCTCTCGGCATACAATTCAAATCCTCCTCCCTGCAACACCCTCCGGAACCCGGCATCAACGATTCGGCATTCCGCCCGTTATGGCGGCTGTGGGGGCTGTTCGCCGGAGAATCCGATATCACGGTCTTCAATGATTACAACTCCTGCGGAATCTTTGAACCCGAACCGGGGCGGGGATATTATCTGATGATCTCCAACGACCGGAAACGGGCATTGCTGATCGTCTCCGACTTCGGTTCTGGGCGCGGACGTTTCAGCATAAAATGGGAAAAAACCGGTTTCGACCCGTCCGGCAAATACTGCCGGCGCCTGCGTCCCGGCCTGCAATCCCCCGGCACTGCCGATCTATGGGAACATGAATGGCTTGAAGCCGATTTTCAAGGATACCCTGCGATGGCTTTTTTCTGGAGCGCGGAACCTGCCGATTTACAGGAATATTCCGCCTGCCGCCATCAATGCGGCGCCAGAGGAAAAGAATACCTGGAAAAGCTGGCAGAACAACGGCGGCTGCGTTCCGTCGAATGCAATTCAGGAAATCCGGTGTTCCGTGTTGTACTGGATAACAGCATCTGCACCTCACTGGAAGATTCCAATTACTTTGATCTTTTTGACAACCGTCTGGAACTGGTGATACTTCAGGGCAGCGGCAAACTAAAGAAAGTGGGCGAAATAGGAAGAACGTCGTTCTATCCTGACGGAATCTGTCCCGGAGAGGATCAGTTATTGCCCGGCGACACCTCGCTGACACTACCGCTGCACACTCTGCTTCCCCCCGGAAGGTACCGTCTGGGAATCCGGAGCATCCACCGGGGAGAGCCGTTTTACTCTCTGATTTCCGTTCAGTTGAAAAATATAGATGACGGCGCAGGCTGGCGGCAGCTGGATTTTTACAATGATCTGGAGCCTGACCGCTCGCTGTTGACATGGGAATGCGAAATCCGTCAGGCATGAGGAAAAGACAGTCAATGAAGACGAATATCCGCACAGCTTGCAGAGACACACCTCGCTGCACGGAGCCTTCCGCCGTCATTTCGAGCAAAATAAACCGCTGAAAACCGGAAGCTCCTTCATACGCGCGTCATCTCAAGTTTTTCGACACGGGATATTACAGAAAGCAATGGGATGCCGAACCGGCAGATTGATTCCCCGCAGAAAGCGATGAACGGTAATGGAAAAACATAAAGCTCTCCGCGCAGCGGCATACGGGCAACGATTCACGGGACAAGGAAACTGCGGACGCCCGTGAAGATCATCTGCGAAGCCATTGCGGCAAGAATCAAACCTGTGACTTTACTCAGAATCACGATCACATGCCGCCCGAATTTCTGCTCGATCCATGTTGCGACGAAAAGAATCGATGTCAGGCAGAACAGCGCCAGAGCCAGAGCCCCGGCACTCAGAAGATGTGTCTTCACTGTTGAAGCATCCGCACCGATCACCAGCAGGGCGGCGATTGTACCGGGCCCGACGGTAACGGGAATCGCCAGAGGAACTACGGCAATGTCCGAGATTCTCGCCTCGGAATCGTCCTCCACAGCCAGCGGCTTCTTGTCCTCTACCTTCCCGTTGACCAACCCGACGGCGGAAAGAAACAGCAGAGCGCCGCCGCCGATACGGAATGCATCAAGTGTAATATCAAACGCCTCGAAAATCCATTTCCCGAAAAAAAGCAGGATCATGCAGGTAAAGAATGCTGCAATGCCGATCCTCAGTGCAAGCAGGCGTTTCTGGCGCATCGCCCATCCCTGCGTCATGGAAAGAAACATGGAAAGCACGAAAAACGGAGTCAGAAGAAATACAAACTTCAAGAAATTATTGATGAAGTAAGCCATAAAATCCTCTTATGAAATTTTGCCCGATCTTTCCCATGCCGAACGCCCGGCACAGGCATCCGAATGAAAAAAGAATGACGCGGTTTTCATCCGCGCCATTCCGCCGCCGGAATTTTTCCGCCGTATGCAATATGCGATGCATTCACAGCAAACGGGGGATAATTCTCCGGGGAATATTATACAGCGCTTTTGAAAAAAAGCAATTATCATCTCATGAATATTTGTTTTTCCTGAAATAAAGCAGTATGTTTATGAGACGGAAAAGAATCAAAAAGAAGGATTTTCTGAGAATGCATGGTGAATTTGATCATTTCACACCGGAACAGTTTCTGCCGGATGCAGAGGAACTGCTGGGAGCCGGACTGACCGGATACGCCTGTGCATTCACCAGCTATGTCAACAGAGTCTATGAACTTGAAACAACATCCGGAGACCGGCTCGTCGCCAAATTCTACCGTCCGGGGCGCTGGACGCCGGAAGCCATTCTCGATGAACACGACTTCGTTTTCGACTGTGCGGAACGGGAAGTAAACGTCGTCGCCCCCTACGAACTCACCAACGGTTCAACGCTCGGTTTTTCCGGCGGAATACCGTTTGCGGTCTATCCTAAAAAACGCGGGCGCGAAGCGGAGTTTGAAACCAGGGAATCGCTGCATAAAATCGGCGCGCTTCTCGGTTTCATCCATTCTGCGGGAGCGCAATACCCGGCGGAACACCGCATGACCATGACGCCTGAAACCTTTGCAGGCGGCGCACTGAAACGCCTGTTCGATTCCGGAGCGGTGCATCCCGCGTGCGAACGGGAGCTGGAATCCGTCTGCCTCGACATCATGGACGAGGCGGAACGGGTCTTTCCCGCTGAAAACACGTTCATCCGCATTCACGGGGATTTCCACAGGGCGAATGTACTCGACCGCGGCGACGAAGGGCTCCTTGCCATCGACTTCGACGATATGCTGAACGGGCCGCCGGTGCAGGACATCTGGCTGCTGCTTCCCGACACACCGTCGGAAAGCCGTGAAGAACTCGCCGCACTGCTGGAAGGATATGAACTTTTCATGGATTTCGACGACTCCGCGCTCCGCGCCGTGGAATCCCTGCGCGCCATGCGGATGATGCACTTTCTTTCCTGGTGCGCCATCCAGTCCGGCGACCTCAATTTTCATGCGACATTTCCCGACTGGGGCTCGGAATCCTTCTGGCGGCGCGAACTCTGCGACCTCAAACGGCAGCTCGAACTGATCCGTTATGAACGCCGGAACTTCCGTCTGTAACCGTAGGAGAAGCCGACTTGAACCGCGAACAGCTCAAACATCTGCATAAAAGACTGGATTCCCTGCTGCGGCTCCCGCTGTTGACGCTGGGTGCGCTGGCTGCATTTCTTTTCGTCATACTCCTTTTCCGGCAGATTTTTTCATGGCAAATCTCTTATTTCCGCAATCTGGCGGCTCTGCGCAGCCCGCTTCCGGTCGCAGAAGAACGCAACACGGAGGAAACGGAACCGCACACAGGGGCAAAGGAGGAAAAGGAATCCGGCAGCATGGGAAGTTATACGGCACAGGGCGACGCCCGCAGGATATGGAACTGGCCCGACGAACTCTCTCTCCGCAAAAAGGCACTCGCGGAATTCAGCCGGGCGCAGAAATGGGACATAGCCCTGAACATCGGGGCAAACCTGAGCCGCGATGTTTTTTTTCAGGACGAAGTTTTCCAGCTTGTGGAACGTTCCTATCTGGCACATGCGGGAAAAGCCGTTGCGGAGGAGAAAGAGGAGATGCGCAGGCAGAATTCAGGATTCACGATCTTCGATCAGGCGGCGTTCCTCGTCAATCTCCGGCTCCGCCTGCACGATGACGTCAAGGTCTCCTCGATCACCGGCATCATGTTTGAATCCTACCTGCCCGCTGTTCCGGACCGTTTCGCAACATGGCTTGCGCTCTCCCCAGAAATGGCGAAACGCCAGACGCCCCTCCCCTATGGAAATGATTCCGAAACAGCATTCCGCACCATGATCGAAAACGATTTGGGCAGTGCGGGGCGTTACATGAAAACCCGCTGGGATCTTTTTGCGTCGGAACTGGCAAAAAAGCCGGAACTCGCCACGGCGCTCAATGCAGTATCCGCCACCGAACGGCAGCGGGAACTCATGCAGGATTTTTCCGACGGGAACCGCCCGGCAATCAAGGCAGAGGAATATCGTTCCCTCCCGCGTGTCTGGAGCTGGTTTTTCGGGAAAGCCGCAATCGAGGCATTCGGCCCGGATAAAGATTATGAAAAATTGAAAAGTGTCTTCAGCGGCAATCTGAGCGGACAGGAATGGATGGATGCGTTAGGCAGAGGCGTGCGCCTTTCTCCGGCGGTCCGCAGTTTTTTCCGGAGCCGTCCGCAGTGGCTCGGCGCAATGAATGCGCGCGATTATGAAACGGCGCTGGATCTTTTCCGGCGCGATGCTGCGGAAATCGTCCCCGGCGGTGGTGATTCCGCGCTGGAATCCTGCATGGAAAAGACGGCTGCGCTTGAAAAATCCCTGATGAGGGAATATTTTTCCGATCAGATGTGGGAGGATGCGGTCAAGCGGAAAACGGAGGCGAGAGCATCTTCGGAACTCAGTACGCAGGATTTCATCGACATCGTGAAAACGTTGTTGAAGCAAGTCCCCGAAACAAAAGCCGGCGATGAACAAAAAAAAGCATTTCTTGCGCTCTGCCATCTGAACCGGGGCAGAAACGGTGGAAGCATTTACCTGCTGGCAGACACGACAAATGAATCATTAATCAAACACCATATTCCGTCGGAGGAGCTGAACAATGAGCAATGAAAATGAATCGGTTCCGGTGACGCAGCTGAAAGTCTATTCCAAGGAAGGAACGCTGATCTCCACCTTGGAACTGAAAGACGAAAGCTACGTCATCGGAAGAGGCGAGGACTGCGATATCCAGTGCGAAGGCGCCGCCAATGTCTCGCGCCATCATGCGGAACTCACGATCCGCGACGGCGAGGCGTTCATCAAAGACCTGAACAGCACAGTCGGCGTAATGGTCAACAGCAAGGTTGTGCAGGCTTCGCCGCTGGTGACGGGCGATGTGATCCAGCTCGGAATGATGAAGTTCATCATTGAGCTGCCGCCGAAACAGAAGAAAACCGACGGGGCAAAGTCGATTGTCCTGAATGCGGTCACGGAGGATGCAGCCGCCCATATGGAACAGGATCTTGCTCTGATCTCCGGGCGGTGCGCGGAAATCCGCGCGGAGGTGGGCAAAGTCATCGTGGGGCAGTCGGAAATCGTGGAGGGAATCCTTACGGCGCTTCTCTGCCAGGGGCACTGCCTTCTGATCGGTGTCCCCGGCCTCGCGAAAACGGTCATGGTCTGCACCTTTGCAAAAATTCTCGGGCTCGACACCCAGAGAATCCAGTTTACGCCCGATCTCATGCCGTCGGACATCATCGGAAGCGAAATACTTAAGAAAAACAACGACGGCATTCCCGAACTTCAATTCAATCAGGGCCCCATCTTCACCCAGCTGCTTCTCGCGGATGAAATCAACAGAACACCTCCGAAAACACAGGCGGCGCTCCTGGAAGCCATGCAGGAACGCCAGGTGACGGTTGCCATGAAATCCTTCCAGCTCCCCCTGCCCTTCTGCGTCATTGCGACACAGAACCCGATCGAACAGGAAGGTACCTATCCCCTGCCCGAAGCGCAGCAGGACCGTTTCATGCTCTGTCTCTACCTGGACTACCCGTCGCAGAAAGAAGAACTCGAAATCATGGTGCGCACTACGGCGCGGCAGACAGCCGAATGCCATCAGGTCATCGAACAGAATGAAATCATCCGTTTCCAGCAGATCGTTCAGGGGATTGGTGTCCCGGAGGAGCAGATCAGCCTCGCAGTCAACATCATCCGCGCGACACGCCCCAACTCCCCCGAAGCCAAAGCCGCAGGAGTCTCCGAATTCATCGACTGGGGCGCGGGACCGCGTGCAGGTCAGGCTCTTATCAAGGGCGCGAAAGCCATCGCCGCAATGGACGGGCGCCCGGCAGTCGCCCCCGAAGACATTCTCCATCTCGTGGTACCGGTTCTCCGGCACCGGATCGCCTGCAACTACAAGGCACGCGCCGAAGGCATCACGGAAACGGAAATCATACGCAGAATCGTCGGGAAAGTGCGGGGGTAGTGGTTAGTGGTCAGTGGTCAGTGGTCAGTGGGTAGTGGGTAGTGGGCAGTGGGCAGTAACGGAAAGAGCGGTTATGAGAAAAAGAATGTGGAAAGTGATTCTGGGATTTATGGCGGTTCTGCTGTGCATGACACCGCTTATGGGACAGTTTGTACTTTCACAGGAAATCGTGGACGGCGAGGTTAAAAATATTGTCGCGCAGCTGAAAAAAATGCAATCATGGGACGGCTCTTTCAACTACGGGACACAATACAAGGTCGGGACGACTGCGCTTGTCATCTATGCCATGGCATCCGCCGGATATGACGAAACGGACAAAACCGTGGCGGACGGTGTCGCCTATCTTCTGAAAAACCAGTCGAAGTCAACCTATGAGGAAGGACTTGTAATCTGCGCGCTCCAGCGTCTTGCGGGAGACAAATACAAGGCGCGAATCCGCAAGGCTTACCAATATCTTCTTGCGACCCAGGTTCCCATCGGCGGCTGGGGATACGGCGACAACATCAGGCTTCAGCCGGATTATGCGGACGAATCATGCAGCCAGTATGCGATTCTCGGGCTGGCGGCGGCAAAGGATATCGGGCTGGCGCTCCCGCAGAGAACCGTAACCGAAGCTCTCGGATTCTACGGCAAAAGGCAGAATGCCGACGGCGGCTGGCCCTATGTTCAGGGAAACTCCACTTTCTCCATGACCTCCGCAGGGCTTGCCAGTCTGCGCCTCCTCGGAGAAACACTGGAACTTCCGGTTCCGGGACGCTGCGGCAGTTACCGGATGAATCCGAAAATGCAGAAGGCATACAAGTGGCTCATACGCAATACAAGGGGCTTCCTGAACTCGTTTCATCTGCGCGGCATGAACGGATATTATGCGCTCTACGCCTTTGAACGCGTCTGCATCCTGAACGGGCTCAAGGAGATGGGCGGCATGGACTGGTACCGAGAAGGCTGCGTCAACATCATCCGCAACGGCAACTGGCGCACCGACATCATCAGCACCTGTTTTGTGCTGCTGTTCATTGCGCGTAACTCCGCACCGTATGCCGTCACGAAATGGAAGTGGAACGGCAGATGGAATCCGGATAAATACGATGCGGCAAACTGGACGAAACATGTCTCGGAACTGCTCAGGAAACCGCTGGATTACCAGATTGCCGAACTGGGAACGCCGGAAGGCAATCCGGGGCTCTCCAGCATGATCTATGTTACGGGGCACGGCAGATTCACCGCCACGAAACGGGAACTTGCGGAACTCAAAAAATATATCGAAGACGGCGGAATCGTCGTCGCCGAGGCGTGCTGCTCCGACAAAACATTTCACAACTCCTTCGCCTCCGTCATGGAAAAGGAGCTCGACCCCGAACATCCCCGGAAATTCGTATCCCTGCATCCGGCGCATCCCCTGTTCAGCAGTTACTACAAACTGACTCCCCGTCAGCTCAAAGTCAAGGCGCTCAAACGCGGATGCGGCGCATCGCAGGTCTTTCTTCTTTCACAGGAAATTTCCTGTGCGCTGAACGGCGATCAGGCGGACCCCGTCAAACGCGGGGAGGCGTTTCAGGCGGCAGCCAACCTGATGGCATATGCGCTCAACAAGCGCAAACCCAAGGCGAAATTTGAAAAAATCAATTATTCCCCCCTCGGAGTCGATGCCCTTTTGAACCGGCAGGTTAAAGCGGGCTCCGGCGCGGCATACAGCTATCAGGCACCTCTGGGGAGAATCAAACACGGGGGAACATGGGATACCGATCCGGGCTTCTCGAAACGTCTCATGCAGACTTTCGCCGACAATCCCGATCTGCCCGTTTTCGATGCGGAACTGCCTGTCGATCCCGAAACGGAAGACATCTTCGCATGTCCGGTACTGCTCATGACGGGCCACGGCTCCCCGTCATTGAGCCCGAAAGCGGTTTCCAACCTCAAACGCTATCTCGCAAACGGCGGCAGAATCATCATCGAAGCCTGCTGTGCGGACGTGTTCTTCAACGATGCAGTCCGCAGTCTTCTGCCCGTGCTCGACAACGGACGGGAACCGCAGATTGTCCGCGCGGACGACCCGGTCTACCGCACCCCCTATCCGCTCACGCCGTCCACCCTTGAAACAACGCAGGCATGGAAAACGAATTTCGGCTCCGCCATGCCTGCCATTTACGGCATCCGGGGCGCAGACGGCACATGGAACCTGATCTATTTCCCGTATGACGTCAGCTGCGCCCTAGACGGAGATCTGGAGGAAAACATTCCCGCACTGAAAGAAAAATCCGCAGCAAAACTCCTTGCCAACGTCATAGCCGCGCTGATGACGCCGCCGGAAACGGAGGTGCGGCAATGACTACGGAAATCCGCTGGAGCCCCGAGGCGCTCAAAGCGCTTGGAAGGCTCGACCTGATCGCGCATGAAGTCCTCGACGGAATCCGCCAGGGGCTCCATCGTTCGATCCGGCGCGGATTCAGCGCGGAATTTTTCGACTACCGCAACTACGAACCCTCCGACGACGCGGCGAAAATCGACTGGCGGCTCTATGCGCGCACCGGCAAATTCTTCATCAAGCGTTTCGAGGCGGAAACAAGCCTGGAATGCACCGTTCTGCTGGATGTCTCCAACTCCATGCGCTGGCGCTGGGAGAAGACAGTCTGCAAGCAGGAATACGGCGCAATTCTTGCGGCTTCGCTGGGACTGCTTCTCGTGAGCCAGCGCGATCTCGTCGGGCTGCATACTTTCGGAATGACTCCGAACAGGCATCTCACAGCAAAATCCTCGCGCACGCACATCGAAGAATTTTTCGGGATGCTCGCCTCACAGGGAACCCCGGCTGAAAGCGCATCCGAACTTCTGGAAACGGCACGCGCCCTAGACAGACTGCGCACGCACAAAGGGCTTCTGATCCTGATCAGCGATCTTGAAATACCGGAAATGGAACTGCGGAAAAGTATCTCGCTTCTCCGCGCACACGGCGATGAACTGATTGTGTTCCATCTGCTGGACAAAGCTGAAATCGAACTCCCGTTCCGTGACGCGACGCATCTGGAAGACTCCGAAACGGGCGAAATCATCCGGTTCGACGCCGCTTACAGGAAACGCCAGATGGAAATCGCCGGAGCATTTCAGGAAAAAGTCAACACGATCTGCACGGAAAACGGTGCGCTTTCCATTGCAATCGACACTTCATGGTCGCCGGTCGAAGCGATTCTCAAGATGAATAACCGCAGAAAGGGGATGTTCTGATGATCTCATTTCTGCATCCCTGGGCATTGACGGGAATCCTTGCGGTCGGCATCCCGATCGCAATTCACCTGATCCGCGAACGCCGGAAAATCGCAGTCGTGCCGTCGCTCCTTCTGTTTACGAACATGAAACGGATCACATCCCGCAGAAAACTGGAAAACCTGTTCCTGCTGATTCTGCGCTGTCTCGAAATTCTCCTGATCGTTCTGTTTCTTGCGGGTCCCTGCCTCAGGAAACAGGCGGATGCCTCCAGTGCGGGAAAGGCGGCGCAGGGAATCACGCTGGGCATTCTGCTGGATGATTCGCCTTTTTCGGAGGCATCGATTCAGGGACGGCGCGCTTTCGATCTGATGAAAGAAAATGCACTGAAAAGAATCGGCGCGCTTTCGCCGGACAGCACCGTTCTGATCGCATCCGCAGCCGCCGGAGCGGTTTCCGCGCCGCTCACCCCACAGGCGGCGGCAGAAATCCTCAAAAAGATGCAGCCGCAGCCCCATCAGGGAAATCTTGCGCACGCCGCAGCCGAACTCGGGAAAACACTTCTCAGC
>DXVA01000068.1:0-2990 GCA_019408975.1 Lentisphaeria bacterium
ATATAGATGAGCGTCAGGTTCCGTGCGCTTTTCACTGACTTTTTTGCCGGTGGACGTCGTTTGCTCCGATGGACTGCCCCACCAGAATCGCAACGGTCTGCCCGATGCCGAGGATCGGAGTAAACGCAATGGAGTTCAAACCGAACGCAATCGCAGTCGCCGCCCCGATGTCTTTTCCGTAAGTTCCCACGACAATCACAAAAATATTGAATGCGGAAAGGTCAACGAAAAATTGAAATCCGTTCGGCACTCCGAAACGGATCAGACGCCACAGCAGTCCCCAGTCGATGATGTTTGAACAGGTGTTGAAATGCCGGCGCGAACTCTTTGGGACGAAGAAGAAATACGCATAGACAAGTGCTCCGACCAGAGCCGAAAGGTTGGTTCCCCATGCGGCTCCAGCGATTCCCAGCTCCGGCGCTCCCCAGTTCCCGTAGATCAGCGCATAGTTGAACGGCACGTTCATGAGCGTAATCAGAAAGCTGACGCTCATGACCATGACCGTTTTGCCGCGCCCGCTCCAGAATGCGCCGAGAGCCGCATTCAGAAGGAGCAGCACATTTCCGAGGGACAGCACTTTGAAATACCGGATCTCCTGTGCCGTCACCTCCGGTTCATGCCGGAACAGAGCAAAGAGCGGTTCCGCCCAGAAATACCCTGTTGCAAGGATGGCTCCGCCGATCAGGGACAGGAAGATTCCCTGCCAGACCGCGGTGCCGACACGCTCCGTGGCGCCCGCGCCGGAATACTGTGCCACGAAAGAACCGGTGAATCCGATCGTCCCGAGAAAAAAACAGGCGATCGTGAATCCTGTCAGCCCTCCTGTGAGACTCGCCGCCACAGCTTCTTCCGAGTAATGCGACAGCATGACACGGTCGGAGAGCAGGTTGAGTGCATGAGCCGCCGCTCCCATGATCAGGGGCAGCGCGATACGTAATACTTCGAGCAGTCCTCCCTCCGTCGAGAGGAACTGATTTTTCTGAATCTTCATAACTTGCTTACCGTATTTTTACTTCGCGCCTGACGTCAAGATCATCCTGACGCTTTTTCAATGTTTCGCGCTTGTCTTCAAATGTTTTTCCCTTGGCTGTTCCAAGTTCGAGCTTGATTTTGCCCCGTGTCAGATAGACTTTCAGGGGAATCAGAGCATAGCCCTTCTCCTTTACGCGCTGCGAGAGCTTCAGTATCTCCTTTTTGTGAAGCAGGAGAACTCTCGGGCGGACCGGAGTGTGGTTGAATATATTTCCGTGGGAATACGGCGAGATATTCATATTATACAACAGGACTTGTCCGTTTTCGATTTTCGCAAAAGAATCCTGCAGGGACACGGAGTGCATACGGCAACTCTTCACTTCCGTTCCGCGCAGCGCGATTCCCGCCTCCAGGCTGTCTATGATCTGGTAGTCGTGAAACGCTTTCTTATTGCGTGCAATGACGCCGTCGGCGCCCTCTTTTTCTTCTTTTTTTGCTGCCATCGCTTTCACCTTGATAGGTAGGGGCTGACAGGAACAACAACAGGACTCGGCAGGCAGATGCTCCCATCTGCCCGGCAAGTCCTTCTGATTGACTCCTGCATTGCCCGATTACCCGGGGAAACGCCGTTTGATCTTCTGTTCAAATGCCGTTTTCAACGGGTTGTTCTGGGGCGTGAGCGAATCGTTGTAATACTTGAGCAGATCTTTCTGCTGTTTTGACAAGTTCGCCGGTGTTTCCACCATGACTTTCACCAGATGGTCGCCCCGCACACCACCCTTGAGCGCAGGAATTCCCTTGCCCTTGAGCCGCAGCGTGGTACCGTTCTGGGTTCCTTCCGGAATGCGCATTTTCGCCAGTCCGCCGACCGTCGGCACCTGCACTATGCCGCCCATGACCGCGGTGTTCAGATCGATCGGCAACTCGCAGATCGTATTCGTCCCCTCGCGCTGGAAAAGATCGTCCGGTCTGACCGCGATAATCACATAGAGATTACCCGGTGCCCCGCCGTTGGTACCTGCTTCACCCTCGCGGGCAATGCGCAGCTTGGAACCGTTGTCAACTCCCGGCGGAATATGGATCATGATCTCCTTGTCCACTTTCACTCTGCCCGTTCCCGAACAGGATTTGCATGGATGCGTGATCTTGAAGCCTGTGCCGTGACATGAGGGACATGGCTGTTCCTGCATGAAAAGGCCGTTGCTTGCGGAGATGCTTCCGCTGCCTCCGCACTGCGGACACGGCGTTTTGGCATATCCCGGCTGGCTGCCCGTTCCCGAGCACGCCGCGCATACATCATATTTGGCAAGACGGACCCGTTTGTCCGTGCCGTGGACGGCTTCATCGAACGAAATCTCAAGTTTATACTGGAGATCCGCGCCATTTCTGCCGCCCTGTGCTGAAGCACGCCTGCCTCTGCGGGAGGAGCCGCCGCTGAAGAGATTTTCAAACATCTCCGCGTTGGCTCCGCCGCCGGAACCGTAAGCGCCTCCGAAGACCTGGCTGAATATGTCATAGGGGTCCCGGAATCCGCCGCCCGCTCCGCCGTAGGCACCGCCCGCTCCGCCGGCAGAAGGTCCGCCCGCACGGAAATAATCGGAACCGAACTGGTCGTACTGCTTGCGCTTTTTCGGATCGCTGAGCACGTCGTAGGCTTCCGATACCTGCTTGAACTTCTCCTCCGCGCTCTTATCCCCCGGATTTTTATCCGGATGATATTTGACGGCAAGTTTGCGGTATGCCTTTTTTATTTCATCGGCGCTCGCCGTTTTCGAAACGCCTAAAGTCTGATAATAATCATTTGCCATAAAATAAAACTTCCTTCCAAAGCTGAAAGTTTTTCAACTTTTTATGAATGAAGCTGACAGCTTTAATTCGTATTGCTTATTTCTTCTCGGCTTCGGCAGGCCCGGAACTCACCACGACGCTTGCGGGTTTGAGCAGACGGTCCTTGATCTTGTAGCCGTAGCACCACTGGCGAATCACCTTGCCCGCCGGAACTTTGTCCGAAGCTTCCT
>DXVA01000068.1:3000-16128 GCA_019408975.1 Lentisphaeria bacterium
ACCGCCTCCTGCGTGTTCGGGTCGAATTCCTTGCCGACGGCGTCGATTCTTTCAACGCCGAGATCGGAAAAGGCGCGGTCGAACTCCGTCTGAATCATCTTCATGCCGTCCAGCAGAGCTTTCAGATTGTTGGAAGACTCCGTCGCCGCGACAGCCATCGCAAAGTGATCGAACACCTGGAAGAACGGATGAAGCGTATCAGTCATGACCGAATAACGCAGCGCCTCCATGTCTTTCGCTGCACGCTTGCGCTGGTTGTCCATCTCCGCAATCAGGCGGATTCTCTTGTCCTCCAGTTCCAGGACAGCCTTTTCGAGAGATGCGATTTTCTGCTTCGGTTCTTCCTTCGGCTCCTGACCGGGTTCCGTTTCCGGGACTGCGCATTTCGCTTCCGTATGTTTTGCAGTCTGCTCCTTCTTCTCCTCGGTCTTTTCCTGCGGCTTCTTCGGTGTCTCTTTTTCCTTGTCTTTTTCTGTATTTTTCATCTCTCTGTCCTTTTATTTATAATCATACACAGGTAATCTAACCTGACACAACAGTTTTTTCAACCTCCGCAACAGGGGATTCCATGAAAAAAGCCTGAAAGAGCCGGAAGGACGGAAACGGAATCATTCCTTTCCGCCCTCCGGTTTTCCGCTTATTCCGCTTCCGCCTTCGCTTTCGGTTTGCCCGCCGCCGGAGTGAATTTCAGTTTGTCTTTTGTGAAATCCACTTTCAGCGTCATGCCTTCCCGCAGTTCGCCGGAGATGAGCAGCTTTGAAACCGGCGTTTCGATTTCATTGACGATCACGCGTTTCAGAGGACGCGCGCCGAATTCTGGGTCATAGCCGTTTTCGGCAAGATGTTTCTTCGCGGCTTCCGTAATGCTGAACCCGACCTCCTGGTCTTTGAGCCTGCGGGCGAAATCCGCAAGCTGGATGTCGAGAATCCTGACGATCTGCTCCATCTGAAGCGATTTGAAGATCAGGATTCCATCGACACGGTTCAGGAATTCCGGGCGGAAGTGGTCGCGCAGGCGCATCATCAGGTCCTCGCGGAGCTTTTCGGGGTCCTTTTTCTCCTTGATCTCCTCAAGGAGCATGTCGCTTCCGATATTGGAGGTCATGATGATGATGGTGTTCTTGAAGTTGACCGTCCGCCCGTGGGAGTCCGTCAACTGACCGTCATCCAGAATCTGGAGGAAGATGTTGAACACGTCATGATGCGCTTTCTCGATCTCGTCGAACAGCACGACCGAGTAGGGGCGTCTCCGCACCGCTTCGGTAAGCTGTCCGCCTTCATCGAATCCGACGTATCCGGGAGGTGCGCCGATCAGACGCGACACACTGTGTTTCTCCATGTATTCGGACATGTCGATGCGGATGATTGCGTTTTCGTCATCGAACAAATCTTCCGCAAGCGCTTTCGCCAGCTCGGTTTTGCCGACGCCGGTCGGACCGAGGAAAATGAACGATGCTGTCGGTTTGCGCTGATCCTTGAGTCCGGCTCTCGCACGGAGCACCGCATCGGCAACCGTTTCCACGGCTTCATCCTGCCCGACTACACGTTCGTGCAGTTTCTCGGAAAGGTGAAGCAGTTTGTCCCGCTCCGTCTGAACCAGTTTGTTGACGGGGATGCGGGTCCAGCGGCTGACGATTTCCGCAATATCCTCCTCATCGACTTCCTCTTTCAGGAGACGATGCTCGTTTGCTTCGTCCGCCTTGAGTTTCTTTTCCGCGGCGGCAATCTGTTTTTCGATTCCTGGAATTGTGCCGTGGCGCAGTTCCGCAGCCTTTTCAAGATCGTATTCCCGTTCCGCCCTGGCAAGTTTCGCCCTGGCAAGATCAAGGCTTTCCCTCATCAGGCGCAGTTCGGAAATGGAATTTTTTTCCGCGTCCCACGCTGCACGCAGCGTTTTGGCTTTTTCCTTCTGTTCGGCAAGCTCTTTTTCTATGATTTTCCTGCGTTCCCTGCTTGCTTCATCCTTTTCCTTCTTCAATGCGGCAAGCTCGATTTCAAGACGCATCGCCTTTCTTTCGAGTTCGTCGATCTCGGTCGGGCAGGAGTCGATTTCGGTACGGAGCTTCGCGGCGGCTTCGTCGATCAGGTCGATCGCCTTGTCCGGCAGGAAACGTTCCGTGATGTATTTATTGGAAAGCGTGGCGGCGGCGACGATCGCGGCGTCTTTGATCTTGACTCCGTGATGAAGCTCATAGCGTTCCTTGAGCCCGCGCAGAATTGAAATGGTGTCCTCCATGCTCGGTTCGCTGACCAGCACCGCCTGAAAACGGCGTTCAAGCGCGGCGTCTTTTTCAATATATTTGCGGTACTCATCAAGCGTAGTCGCGCCGATGCAGTGGAGTTCCCCGCGCGCAAGCATCGGCTTGAGCAGGTTCCCGGCATCCATCGAGCCTTCTGTCGCGCCCGCGCCGACGACGGTATGCAGTTCGTCGATGAACAGAATGATGTCGCCGTTTGCGGAGGAGACTTCCTTCAGGACGGCTTTCAGGCGTTCCTCGAATTCGCCGCGGTATTTCGCGCCTGCAATCAGGGCGCCCATGTCGAGTGCGACAATCCGTTTGTTTTTCAAAGTTTCGGGCACGTCTCCGCGCACGATACGTGTTGCAAGCCCCTCCACGATGGCGGTCTTTCCGACACCGGGTTCGCCGATGAGAACGGGATTGTTCTTGGTCCGGCGGGAAAGTATCTGGATTGTCCGGCGGATCTCATCGTCGCGCCCGATTACGGGATCAAGCTTGTCCTTGCGGGCGGATTCGGTCAGGTCGCGTCCATATTTCTCCAGCGCCTCGAACGAGGCTTCCGGATTTTCATTGGTGACACGCTGATTTCCGCGCACTTCCTTGAGAGCGAGCAGTATCTTGTCCTGTGTGCATCCGACGGATGCCAGAATTTTCTCGCAGGTTTTATCTTCGAGGAGGGCAAGAAACAGATGTTCGACGCTGATGAATTCGTCTTTCATTTCCTCGGCTCTGTTTTTTGCCGCAATCAGCACCTGGCTGAAATCACGCGAAGTATAGGTCTGCTGCGCTCCCGGCCCCGAGACGGACGGGATGGCTTCAAGTGCGGAGATGATCTCTCCGTTGATGCGTTCCAGTTCGACTTTCATTCTCTTGAGAAGCGAGGGGATCAGCCCCTGTTCCTGATTGACCAGCGCATACAGCAGGTGGATCGGGCGGATTTCCTGATGCCCGTATTCAACGGCGGTTTCCTGCGCCTTGACCATGGCTTCCCGGGATTTTGCAGTTAATTTTTCCATGTCCATAAGCAGTTCTCCTTTTTGTTTTTTAATTTTTTACATAACTGTAATAAGCAGGTATTATGCCAATATTTACATTTGAGTTTGACGGAAATATGTAACGTGTCATTTTGTCGCACCTGAAAAAATCAAACTCCGGCAGACGGAAGTGGAAAGACAGGCGAGCCGGACTCAATTTTGCGTCTTTCAGGCGTCGTCTGCCCTGTTTCCTGTTTCCGGTTGTGCCGCTTGACCCGGACAATTGTTTTTTCAGCAAAAAATCTGTTTTTCCGGTTGCATTTTTAAAAATAGGAATTATTCTTAACTTTTGAAACCAACAAGGAGAGAGCCATGTCGAAGTATCTGTGCCAGGAGTGCCATTATTTGTATGACGATGCCATGGAGGATGTTCGTTTTGAGGATTTGCCGGATTCATGGGAGTGCCCGGTCTGCGGCGCGCCGAAATCGAAATATATTCTGAAAGAGGCGGACGAAGATGCCGTCCGGGCGGAGTCGGGTCCGGGACGGCAGGAAAATCTGACACTTCCGGCAAAGAGCGCGGTTCCTGTGAAAGCGGCGGACGAGCTTGAAGTCTGGATGAGCGATATTCGCGAGATTGCCGAAACCGGAAGGTCGCTGGATGAGGCTATGCGGACACGGCAGAAGGTTATTTCATGGGATGATATTCTGATAAAGGGTCGTCAGCTTGCACGTCTCCCCCTGTTGCAGGAGGAGAAAATCTCCACCCGGACCGTGATCGGTCCCGGAGCGAAACAGCCGCTCGTGATCGAGTCTCCGCTTTTTGTGAGCCATATGTCATTCGGCGCATTGTCCCGCGAGGCGAAAACGGCGCTGGCGAAAGGATCGGCAATGGTTCAGACGGCGATGTGTTCCGGCGAAGGCGGCGTAATTGAGGAGAGTATCGGCAATGCCCACCGCTATATATTTGAATATGTCCCGAACCGTTACAGCGTAACTGAAGAAAATTTGAAACGTGTGGATGCGATTGAGATCAAATTCGGACAGTCCGCCAAACCCGGCATGGGCGGTCATCTGCCCGGCGGCAAGGTCACGGAAGAGATTGCCGCAGTCCGCGGTTTTCCTCCCGGAACCGATATTTTGAGTCCCGCATATTATAAGGATATCACGACGCCGGAGGAGCTGAAAGCGAAAATCGACTGGCTGCGCGAAGTTTCGGGCGGGCGTCCCGTCGGGGTGAAGATTGCCGCCGGATTTCTGGAAGAGGACCTGGATTTCGCTTTGGAAAACGGTCCCGATTTCATTACCGTGGACGGGCGTCCCGGGGGTACAGGTTCCGCGCCGAAGTATATCAAGATGGCGACGTCAATTCCGACAGTTTTTGCCCTGTACCGCGCGAGAAAGCATCTCGACAAGCGGAATGCGGACGGTGTATCGCTGATCATCACGGGCGGATTGCGCATTTCTCCGGATTTTGCGAAAGCGCTTGCTCTCGGAGCCGATGCCGTGGCGATCGCGACCAGTGCGCTGATAGCGATCGGCTGTCAGCAGTTCAAGATGTGCAATACGGGACGGTGTCCGATGGGGTTGACCTCGCAGGACAAAGAGCTCCGGAAGAACATTGATGTGGAGCGTGCCGCGGAACGCCTTGCAAACTTTCTGCGCGTCAGCACGGAGGAGATCGCCCAGTTTGCCCGCATTACCGGGCATCGCGATGTGCATGAGCTTTGTATCGAAGACCTTTGCACGGTCAATTCGGAAATTTCGAATTACACTGCGATCCGGCACGTTTGAGCAGTTTTTACTCTCCTGCCGTGAAAATTTCCCTCATCGGGATGACACGGCAGTTCTGTTCCGCAAGATATTCCATGCACGCTTCAAAGCGGGCGGGGGCCGTGTTGACCCACGGATGCGGGAGATCGGGGACTCCGTGGAAGACGAGGACCGTATATGCGGAATCTGTCGCACGCTGTACCGCTTCGGAAAATCTGCCGCCGGTATTATCCTGAACGGGAATCCCCATGATGCGGAACGGATCGTCTTTGCAAGGATGGAATGCGGCATTGCCGCAGCTCCGTGCGGTTGTATAGCCCCGCTCTTTGAGGATACCGATCACGTTTTCCGCGACGGGACCGCCCGGATAAGCGAATGTCCGGGGCGATGCAATGGCGTGTTCTCTGCATTTTTCTTCTATATATGCGAGTTCGGCGAGAAATTCCTGATCGGTGATTTTGCGGCAGTCGCAGTGAGTTTTCGTATGATTTCCGATTTCAAATCCCATTTCTGAAAGTTCTGCGATCTGCGCCCAGTTGAGGTAAGGCGTATGCATGAACTTTTCGGAGTCGGGAAATTCACAGACATAGAACGTTGCTCCGAAGTGATATTTTTTCAGGATCGGAGCAACGAACGTCAGATGGTTGAGCAGGGCGTCGTCGAATGTGAGGACAATGTTTTTCCGTTTCATTTCAATCCTTCCTGAAAAGGATGTTTTTCAGTTCGCCCGTATATCCGATTTTGCGGAGAAACTTCAGGTGCGGCTGGAAAAAGCCGACTTCATAGAGATTATGCGCATCGCTTCCCAGCGCGATTTTTACTCCGGCATCAATGCACATCTTTGTGAAAACCGGGTCCGGGCGATTATGGTGGAAGTTGATTTCCGCGGCAACGCTGTGCTTTTTCAGGAGTTCCACAATCGGTTCAAACAGGTTCTCCGGTTTTTCCCCCTCTCCATCCCAGGAGTAGATGCGGAACGGATGCGCCAGAATGTCGATTCCTGATTCGATCAGAGATTTGACGACAAAGAAAAACTGCTCGTCGTTTGTCTCCTGCGAGGTTTCCCCCAGCAGGGCATGGACCGCCCCGACTTTCAGTTCCAGCCGGTTCAGGACGTCCTGCGTTGCGACGAAACGCCCTCTGCGGTCCACATCCAGCTCCATGCCGAGACAACAGTGTTCCCGCCCCGCATCGGCAAGGAGATTCAGGTATTCTTCCGTTCTGATGGTCTGATCCGCACAATTGAGCCCCTCCTTATACCAGATTTTGTCTTCGCCCCAGTACTGTTCGCGTTTGAAATAGAGGTGCCCGGAGTGTTCCGTGAATGCAACTTTCTCAAGCCCCCACAGCTTTGCCAGTTTGAGACTTGAAACAAGCTCCATGTTTTCACTGCAATATGCCATCTGCGTGTGAACATGCGTGTCCATCAGTCCCGGGGGGAGCTGATACTGTTCGTATTGAATTGTTACTTCGCCGGAATCCGCCACGTTGATGACCGCGAAACGGTAAGGCGGTTCGCAGAGCGGCGGTGCATGAACGGCTGTGACGCCCTTGTCAAAATTCGGCGCTTCACATGCCGGGCCCGTGATGCAGAGCGGGCAATGGAGTTTTTTCAGCGCGGCAAGGGTATCGGGCGAGACTGTTCCACTGTCTTTGTGCAGATAGACCGGTTTCTTTGTGCTGCTGTGATCTTCCAGATGTTCGAGCAGGAGAAAATCTCCGCATTCGAGAGGGCAGGGGAGCCCCTGAATTTCAGGAGTCATGGAGATGAACGGCATTTTGAATTTTGCGGATGTCTCCCGGACTGCCGCAAGCTGTTTTTCCGTCAGTTTTTCTGCGGAGCCGGTCAACACTGTCACGTCCGGCTGGACCCACGTGTTCAGGTAGTGAAGGGTGCGGAGAAAAATAATTTCAGCGAATTCCTGATAGGACGTTCCTGCGTTTTTTCCGCAGAGATCGGCGAGAAGTGCGATTTTGATGCTCATTCTGATGAATCTGTTGCCTTTGTGATTGTGATGTTTGCTATAATCTAAAATTGATTCGTCAAGTTTCAAGAAGGCGGACCTAAAAATGGAGTTTTTATTTTCCGCGACCTTGCTTTCTCTGTGGAATTGGTTATAGTTTATCGAATACGTCAACAACAAAAGGAATGATTTTATCATGGCGAATGCGAAACGCAAGGTGGATATTTCCAGGATCGACAGGAATTTTTCGGCTCCGGGAATCGGGGATTTCAATATTGTTTATACGGATGTGAAAAAAACTCCTTTCGTGATCGAAGGGCTGCCGTGGTTCAGGCAGAATAAATCCGCCTATTACCGTATTCCGAAAAAACTGACGGAAAAAGACACCAATGAGGGAATTATCGCCCTTTCCAATCATACCGCCGGGGCATGTGTCCGTTTCCGCTCCGACTCTCCCGTGATCGTGGTCCGTGCAAAACTGGCGTATTCCTCCGATATGAACCATATGCCGCGTGCGGGCAGCGCGGGCTTTGATTCCTATTGCAAACCGGACGGCGGAAAACAGTTATACAATAAGACGGTTCAGCCCGGCCGCGACCAGATTGATATTGAGGCGCTTCTTGGCGTGAATCCCGGCAGGGGAATGTGCGACTGGCAGGTCAACCTTCCGCTTTACGGCGGTGTGGAATCCATTGAGATCGGGCTCGTGAAGGACAGCAGGCTTGAAAAACCGACGCCTCATAAGGTGGAGGCTCCCGTGCTGTTTTACGGCTCGTCCATTACGCAGGGCGGATGCGCTTCGCGTCCGGGGAATGCTTATTCCTCCATGCTCTGCCGTGCCGTGGATGCTCCGCAGGTCAATCTCGGTTTTTCCGGTTCCGCCCGCGGAGAGGAAGCGCTTGCCCGCGAAATCGGAAAACTGAAACTTGCGGCTTTTGTTTATGATTACGATCACAATGCGCCGAGTGCGGAGCATCTGGAAAAGACGCACGAAAAGTTTTTCCGCATCATCCGTGAGCTCCAGCCGGAACTCCCGGTCATCATGTTGTCCAAATGTGATTATGTCGATCAGCCTGCCAATAACCGTCGCCGTGAGATCATACGGACAACTTACCGCAATGCCGTTCAGAACGGGGACCGGAATGTATATTTTATTGACGGGGAAACCTTGTTCGGCAGGAAGATGCGGGATGCCTGTACAGTGGACGGCTGCCATCCGAACGATCTCGGCTTTTACCGTATGTATAAGCATGTTCTGCCGGTATTGAAGAAAATATTGAAAAAATCCTCACGGAAAGGAGTTTGACTGATGAAAAAATGGACTTCTGATATCCTTACCCTTCAGAAATTCGATATGCGCCTGCGTGACCTTGAGATCAAATACCGTACGATCCCGCAGGAAAAAGCGCGCATGAGAGAAGAACTGGAAGCTGCTTCCGCCGTAATCGGAAATGCGAGGGAACAGCAGCAGAAAGTAGAACGCGCCATCAGGGAGACACAGTCGTCCATTGCCCAGTTGAATGAAAAAATCAAGAAAACGCAGACGCAGTCCACGATGGTGAAGAAGAACACGGAATATCAGGCGATGCTTGCGGATATCGAGGTGACCAAAGAGAAGATTTCCGGTCTTGAAACACGTGAGATTGAGCTTTATGATGAACTTGAGAGTGCGAAGAAAGCTGTCCTGAATGCGGAAAAAGACTATTCGGCGGCAGAACGCGCCGTGAAAGCGGAGCTTGCCGACTTCGATACTTTGATTTCCGAGATCAAGGAGGAGGTTTTGAAGCTGAAAGCCGATAAGAAGCGTTTCACGACACAGATCGACTTGAATGTTCTTGAGATTTACAAGCGTCTTCTTGAGAGTGACAAGAAAGGCCGTCCTGTGGTTCCGATCATCAACGGTTCCTGTTCGAACTGCCTGCTGAGGATTACGCCTCAGACGATGAATGAGGCGAAAAAGGGTTCGGTGATCCAGTGCGATAACTGTTCTCATATCATCTATGATCCCGAAGCCCCGTTCGACTATGAGTGAAAAAACGCTATCTTCCTCTTTTTTGAACTTGAAAAATTAAAAAAGAGGTGCATGTTATAGTCTGTATTTTTTTCTATTGCGGAGAGATGGCTGAGTGGCCGAAGGCGGCGGTCTCGAAAACCGTTAACGGGGCAACCCGTTCGGGGGTTCGAATCCCCCTCTCTCCGCCATTTTTACACTTAAGAATATTGAAAATATCCCCACTTATCCCCATTTTTGCTTGGAAAAGGCTTTTTCGATGATATAGTGAGCCATAACCTGTTATTTGAAAGCAGGCGCTATGTCAAAAGTGAGAAAAAAGGCGGTGTCAATGAAACTGGAGTTCGGTTCCATCAGACAGAAAAAAACGGGAGGCCCTTATTATTACCGTTATCAACTGAACGGTCAGCGCAAGGAAATCCCGTTGCAGACCGACAATAAGGAAGATGCAGAAAAGAAAGCCAAGGCACTTGTGCCGATTACACAAGCCAAGAGTATTGAAGTCGTGGCAGCGCATGTGAGTCAGGCACGAGGTTTTGAGATGCAGACACAAAAACTGCTTTTGTCGGAGGCGTGGAATGTGTATTCTCAACACCCGGATCGCGCCATGCCTCATACCGTCAGCGAACAACTTGCCTATCAATCAACGTTTTTCGAATTTGTAAACTTTGTATCCAATCCACAGCTGCCGGCTGAAATACGACAGAGTAACCCAAAGACTTTCCTCCCTAAATATCTTCCGGTCCAGACAGTCCATGAAGTGACACCCCAAATCGCAGAAGCATATTCGGCTTTTCTGAAAACGAAATCTCTTGCGGTTGATACACATAATCGAAAAATAAAAAGAGTCCGGAAAGTTTTTGATGTATTGAAAGATTATTACGTTCATGGGAATCCGTTTCATGCGAAGTCGCTTCTGAGGAGTGAGCGTGAGGAACAAGGCACTGTGGTTCGCCGTCTGGCTTTTACACGGGAAGAGGAACAGGCTCTGATTCGTGAACTGAACAATCCGAAGCGTAAACTGATCAACAAAGAGGAAATTCGCATTATCTACCACATTGGGATGTATACGGGGCAACGTTTGAAAGATTGTGTTTTGATGCAGTGGCAGAACATTGATCTTGACAGGAAGCGTATCTTCGTCAAGCAGTTCAAAACCGGCAAGGAGGTATCCATTCCGCTTGCTCCGGAATTGTCTGACGCACTGCATGAAGCGCTGACATGGAAGATGGATTTATATGTTTGTCCCAAAAGTGCGGCAAGATATAATCAGACGAATGAACAGGGAAAGAATGTAGGCAATAACTTAATCGATATTGATGTGTTGCGAGTAATCCGCTGGATTGGTTTGGAGCCTTCGGTAAAGGTTCCCGGCCGTAAAAAGAAAATGACGGTTTACGGTTTTCATTCTCTGCGCCATTCCTTTGCCAGCTTCTGTGCTGAGGCGGGAGTCCCTAAGGCAGTCCTGCTTTCCATTCTTGGAACGGAATCGGAAATTGCCGACAAATATTATACACATGTAGGAGAAGCTGCACAGCAACAGGCGATTGCCGCAATCAGCGCCTCTATGACGGGATTGACTGCCCAGGAGCGTATTCATGCGGCATTGCGACTGTTGGCGGCTCCATCTCCGACGCAGGAACTTTGGGAACAAGTGCGTTCAATCTTAAGGGGTTGAATGCAACAGTTCATCATTCTTGTTCTTCCGGGAGTTTTCGAGGGACTCCCGGGTCCTCCGGTAAAGAGAGGATGTATTTCTGAATATCAGTATTGTAATACCTGACTGCGGTTCCTACCATTCTTCTTTTAAAAGGGAAAAATCCCTCCCGCTCAAGATTGCGGAAATGGGCAAAGCTGATCCCCAGCATTTGAGCTGCATCCCTTTGGTCAATAAGCTTTGGAATCACATCGGGTAACAGTTCTCCTTTCTGTGCAAGATTGCGCAGATTGCTCATGATTTCATTCAGTTCCGGATAGGTAATAGTTCCAGTTTCAGAGATAGGTTGTAAAATACGTCCGATCAGTTTAACCGTGGTATTTCGGACAGGAGCCTTGATTAATTTTTTCATATATCAGGAATCTTTCTCACAGATGTGAATACAGTTTGCGGGAATTTTATGCAGCAGGACAACAGCTTTACGGGGAATTTCATTCTCCATAACGGGGGCGATATTAAGATAACCGGTCATGTTTTTCCGGAGGGATCACGAACCGGTGCAAGATCGTATGCCTGATTGAGCATACGTTCGACAATATCGCGGATTTCGCGTACGCCGTTCTTGGTGGTGTTGGTCTGTAAAAGGGCAAAATCCACGACTTCGGGGGAGTAGCCGAGAACGTTCATATTTTCCGGCAGAAAGAAACCGGGACGATCCAGCTGCATTTCCCGGATCGTTCGGAAATATTGGAGCTTGTCGTCAATGAATTTGCGTGTGATCAGATGCAGATGTTCCGGCTTCCAGCAGATCCAGTTCCTCGTCGGAAAGTTCCGTGACAAGCGGCTCGACGGATTTTTTCGCTTTCGGCTTGCCGCCTGCCGCATAACCGATCTCAATCCCGTTTCGGAACTCGCCGTTTGCCTGAAAATATTCAATTTCCGTCTGCAGCTCATCCGGCGACAGAAGCGCATAATAGGGGTTGCGTTCCACATCCGACAGAACGTTGTCAAGCTGCACTTGACCGACCAGATCATCCACCGGGAGATTTCCAGCAAGCCGTTCCCACTCCTTGCTGGATTTGATTCCCAGCTCCTGCCTGACGATGTCCCACATGAAATCAATGATATATTCGGGCGTGTAATAACTGTCGAGATCTGCTCCTCATGAGACGGAACCCGTTTATCGGCTTCAAGCTCCTTCAGCAGACAAACCGCCTTGAAATTCGCCTCAATCCTTGCCGCTGGAGTTGTCGGCATTCCATGCCTGCCGTCATTCTGAAAATTCCGCAAAACGACCGTTTCCGGAACTTCCTGAACCTTCGGCTGAACCGCCGCCTGCATCGCGGCAAAATCGAACAAATCCAACTGTATTGCTTCCATCATCTCTATCCTTTCGGTTGATTTTTTGCCCGAAGGCTGACGGACCGAAACAGGATGCAGCGTCATCCGGTCCGGCAGCCGGGAAATCAAACGAAAGTTTCTTTTCTATATTGGCATCTGTTTACTATGACCTCAGTTGAAATCTTCATTTGATATGATAAATTATAATATGTATTTTCTAAACATCTTATCTTGAATAACCGGAGGATTTGGGTATGTCAAAAATAGTTGTAGACAATACATCCATAACGGTTTTAAGATTTAAAGAATCCGATTTTATATCTTTGACTGATATTGCCAAAAGAAAGTCGGATGAACCCAGTGCGGTTATTGGTAATTGGATACGCAACCGGAATACAATAGAATATCTTGGAATATGGGAAACCCTCTATAATCCGGATTTTAAACTCCTCGAATTCGAGGGGTTTAGAAAAGAGGCTGGGCTGAATGCATTCACCTTATCTCCTCTGAAATGGGTCATTACCACCAACGCCGCAGGAATTTGTGTAAAGTCCGGACGATACGGTGGTACATATGCCCACAAAGACATTGCTTTCAAATTTGCAAGCTGGATTTCCGTTGAATTTGAGCTGTATCTTTACAAAGAGTTTCAGCGTCTTAAAGAGGAAGAACAGAAACAGCTCGGCTGGAGTGCGAAGCGAGAGCTTGCTAAATTGAATTACCGGATTCATACGGATGCCATCAAGCAGAACCTGATTCCGCCGGAACTTGACCGCCGCAAAGCCTCCATTGTTTATGCAAACGAAGCGGATGTTTTGAATATGGCGATGTTTGGAATGACTGCTCAAGAATGGCGGGAAGCCAATCCTGATAAAAAAGGAAACATCCGGGACTATGCCAACATCAATGAATTAATCTGTCTTTCCAATCTGGAAAGTCTGAATGCCGTATTCATCAATGATGGGATACCGCAAGGAGAACGGCTGCTGAAACTGAACCGGGTTGCCATTTCCCAAATGAGAGTTTTGGCGGAAGTGACGGATCGGCAGATATTTCTTCCGGAAGCTCCTGCTGACGGCAAGTAGATCAAAATGCGGCGATGCAGATTCCGGTGAGCAGTATGGCAGTGATGATTCCGATCAGCAGAAAGAACAGGATCACTTTTCCT
>DXVA01000069.1 GCA_019408975.1 Lentisphaeria bacterium
CTGCGCAAGACATTCAAATTCGGCACCGCCACCATCAGCGCCGCAATCAATGAGCTGAAGGACGACGGCGTTCTGGAAGTGCGGGACAAAGTCGGCGTCTTCGTCATCGACCCCAATGCGGACGGTCATGCGGGGCGCACCATCGGGATCACCATGCGCCATGCGGAAAACAGTCTCTATTACAGCTGTATCCTGACGGCGCTTCAGATGCGTCTTGTCGAGGAGGGCTGCATGATCCGGCTGTTCCGTTATCAGAAAGAGACCGAGAGGAAAGGCATTTTTTTTCAGATAGACGATTTTCCCGGACTGCGCAGGAGTCTCGAAAATCAGGAGCTTCAGGGACTGCTCCATCTGGACGATTTCAGTATGCAGTCATTGAAATTCATCCGCAGTAAAAAAGTGCCGCTGGTGTTCGCCGGCAACCTCGGCGGCATTGCGCCCAACGGAGTGTTTTACGATCAGGCGGGCACCATGCGCGAGATCGGAATCCGCCTGAAAAGGGAAAATCCGCGACGTCCCGCGCTCATGTGCCAGCCGAGCGTCTTGAAATGCATTCAGGATCATTTTCAGGAGGCATTCGGGCATGACAGAAAGATTTACGTTGGAAGCAGTATTCAGGATGCGGAACAAATCGCGGATGAAATCCTCCGTATGCCGGACGGAAAACGCCATGACTGGATTATCTACATGGATGATATCCTGGCGCTGGCAGTCACTTCCAGACTGGCGGTTTCGCTTCCGCCGGAAAGACTGCCGCGCGCAGTCATCATGCGCAACCTCCAGTTTCAGATGCGTTATCCGGTGAAAGACCCGATTTTTTATGACAGCAGTTTAAGTGAGTTTGCTTCCATAGGCGTCTCACTTCTGATGGATGCGATGAAAGCGGGAAAACTTGATGCCGGAAAAGTTTATTACCATCAAACGGAATCAAAACAAGAATGAGAGGAAGCAGGATGTGCGCAGAAAAAGAAAAGAAGCAGAGAGTATGGACAAAACGGACAGCCAAGCATGGAAATCATATGATGTATTTCACATTAATAGAATTATTAATAGTCATAGCGATCATCGCTATTCTTGCGGTAATGCTACTCCCCGTTCTTGGAAAAGCAAAAAAGACAGCACAAAAGGTTTCCTGCATCAATAATCTGAAACAAATTGGCGTGGTTACGAACCTCTATCTGACAGATTATAATGGATATTATCCTTATAGTATTGTGTATGAAGGAAGAAGTGACTTTTATTCTTCCTGGACCAGTACACTTGCCGCATATTTTCTTAAGACAAGTAAAAATAATGTAATTGAAAAGTTCCATAGAGTGGGAACGAATAACACTCAGAGAGCTGCTGCAGTCAGAGTGCTGAAGATTTTCATCTGCCCTGCCGAGTTAAGGATTTTTGCAGATAAAACGAGTAATCACGCCTATGAGATTTTCGGAAATTACGGTGTCAGTACGGCTCTTTTTGCTTTGAATAATACAGCCCCGTATGCAACCCCTGGGATCAAAGATACGCAGGTGAAAAAACCTTCCAGAACACTCCAGAATTACGATATAAAATTTCCGGTAAGCGTATATTTGGAAACTGTTGCCGCAAAAGATGCCCGATACGTAGATCTCTCAATATCATATCATAACATAGGTTATAACCATAATAATATTTGCAATATTCTTTACGCAGACGGCCATGCCAGGGGAAGCGCTAGAAATCGTTATCCTGACATTGATTTTGGTAAAAGCGGTAATGAGTCGAAACCTTCTCTTCTACCAGAATAAACTACATATCAATTTGCATCTTCAAGAAAATAAAAAATACCAGAAAAGGAGTAAAATATGTTCAGAAACATTTTCGCATCAGCCTTGTTATTGCCCGTCGTCCTCTTTGCACAGCAGGAATCACATATCACACAAGATCCCATTCCCGAGTTCAAACAGGATTTTGAAAAATATACAGAACCCGGAATCGCAGGAAAGGGAATGCTGATAGGCCGTGCTAAAAATGGAAAGCGGCTTTCTAAAATTTACAGCGGGAAAAGTCTTTCACAGACAGAAGGGACGGTGGCTTTTTGGATTAAACCTCTGGATTGGAATAAAGATACCGCAAAAGGAAATCGTCTTTTCTTTGATGCACGGGGCAACAATGGTCAGATGTTTTACATCAATTCTTTCGCGAAGCAGAATGGAAGCAACACCTTAATGGCAACAGTTCGACAGGATAACCAGGATTATCATTTGATTTTACCTAAGATCGACTGGAATCAAAATGAATGGCACCATATTGCCGTCAGCTATGACCAGAACTCTTTTTGTCTTTATGCAGATGGTAAACTCGTGAAAGGCGGTAAAGGTGTAACTTTTGCAAAACCATTCTTACGTTATTTTCTTGGCGGGGACCCCGGCTGGGATAAGGGCATCGATGGAAACAGTGTCATTGATGAGTTCCAGATATTCAAAACTGCACTTGAGCCAGATGTAATTGAATATTTATATGAGAAATATGCAAAAAATATTCAGAAGTATAATATTGCACAGATTCAACTCAACAAGACATCCCCGGTTATTGATGGAAAAATTGCAGAAAACGAATATTCCTTTGGCGGAACAGGTTTCTTTCATTTGAGAACTAGAAAATATTCATTGATTCAAAGCCGTTATTTTCTTGCCTATGACAAGGATTTCTTTTACTGTGCGATCCAATCCCCGGTTTCATCTGTGTTACTTGCGGAAAAAACACGACACGATGACAATATATGGGAAGATGATTCTGTGGAACTTCATTTAATTCCCCAAAACGGCAATGTTTACCAATTCATCATTAATTCCAGAAATGCCGTCTGGGATGCCCTTAACGAAGATACTTCCTGGAATGCTTCCAATATTAATATAAAAAGTGCGGTTGTCGATGGAATATGGACACAGGAAATAGCCATTCCCTATTCTGTGCTTCAGACACAGCCGCCATCTCCCGGAACCATTTGGAAGATCAATATCGCGCGTACATTCCAAAAGGAACAAATCTTTTCCACTATCGTTCCATGCTACAAACGTTATAGTGATAAAGCACGTTTTGCCGAAATAAAGTTTGAAAACAATCCTTTTTTTCTGAATATTACCTCATTTGGCAAACTTAATTCGGGAAATTTGGATTTGCAGTTCTCAGGAAAGAGTGATAAAACAACTACACTCAATGCAAGATTGGAAAGTCCTCAAAATATTTTTCCATATATCCAGGAAAAGAAAATTCCCATGAAACCTTCCACGCCTATTTCTGAAAGAGTCATTTATGACACATTGCCCAAAGATAATTTGCTGAATGTCACGTTTTCTACACCCGATTACGGAATAATTTATAAAAATAGTATTCCATACCATTCACCTGCTCCTTTCAAAGTTCTGTATTTATATACCGATATTAAAATGCAAGTTTTGAATGTGGTCTGCCAGTTGAACAACGAGGAGGAAAAGTACGATCTCCAAATTACTGCAAGAGAAAAAACTTCCGGGCAGACTGTCTGGAAAGCCAGAAAAACTGTTACAGGAAAAGGTTTCGAGATTCCTGTCGGATTCTCTATCGCCAACTTGCAATCCGGAAAATTTGATTTATTGCTTGAGTGTCTTGATCACCAGGGAACACGTCTTTATTCTATTACGGAAGAGTATTTCAAACCAAAAGGCATTCCTGCCTGGGCAAAAGAAACAAATGTTGGAAAGGAACACACCGTTCCTATTCCATGGACACCAACTCTTGCGACAGCGAACTCTTTCCAATGTTTTGGCAGGAGTTACAGTTTTGGAAAAAATGGTCTGCTGGAATCCATTGTTTCCAAAGGTCGGGAGCTTCTTGCCGCTCCTATTTCAGTAAATATAAACAGCAGACAAGTTGTTTTTACAAAATGTACATTAAACAAGAAATATCCGGATGAAGCGCATTATACCTTAGAGGGAACGATGAAGCAGCTTTCAATTCTGGCAAATATTACAGCGGAGTTTGATGGTTTCCTAAGATTTGATCTAACACTGACACCTGCATCCCCGCAGGCAAATATTCAAAAGGCAATGATTGAAATTCCAATCAGCAGAGAACATGCAGATGCGTTTGACAATAATCAGAGTTTCTGGGTAAAAACAGACTTGAGCAGCATAAAGACAGCAATAAAAAACAACCTTGCAAATATGCCGTCATTCTGGATTGGAAACGGTTTACGGGGGCTGATGTTTGGAGCTAAAAATCTTCAAGGCTGGCACTGCAAGGACCTTTCCAAATCAATGGAAATTATTCCGACCAAAGATTCTTTTCTGATTCATCTGAATTTAGTCGATACGCCAATGCTCTTGACTTCTCCAAGAAAAATCAGCTTTTATCTTCAGGCTACACCCATCAAACCGCTAAACAAGGAATTGAAAAAGCTGCATCCGACAAAAGATATTTTTCTCTCGACTCACTATTGGGTAAATCCCTACGAAACACATTTGGAAGAATATGTCCAACATGATGTTTTAAAGAAATTGGAACAACGAAGAAAATCATATAAAATTCTTTTCCACTATTCAACTTCGCATGGGATCTCACCGTTTTCAGCAGAATGGCACTGGTATGGCAAAGAATGGCATTCGCCACTCCCGAACTTAGGCAACTACAACATTGACTCTATGTCAAAAGACGATGACCGCAAAGGCAGAAACGGACATACCTATACTTATGCCTGCCTTGAAAGTGATTCCTTTTTTCACTTCCGTCTGAATACATTTGCAGAGCTTGTCAAAAAATATCCGCTCCAACATATTTATACAGATCTTGCATGGCCGAAAATCTGTTCCAATCCTGAACATGGATGTGCATGGACAGATGATTTCGGACGCCGTCAGGCTTCACTTGACGTCTTTTCCTGCAGGGAATATTTCAAGAGAATTTACCGCGTTTTAAAAGAAAAAAATCCAAACGGCGTTCTTGGAATGCATTTGCTTGGGACAACGAGAACTCCGGCAGAAAATTTTGCCGATTATCTGCTGGTAGGCGAAGTCTATACTCATAAAGTGGCATCAAAAGAATCTTACTATGATGTTTTCGAACCTCTTCCCTTGAAAATCGCGTATGCATACAGAACAGAAGATCAAGTTGTCGCTATGATCAAAGAATTTACCAGAGGGCTTGCAATATTAAAACCGGAACGTCTTAAAACCTGGGATGCGGAGAAACCGGAAGAGGATCGTGCCATCAAACATTTTGTTGGCTACTGTTTGCTCAACAACATCAAGCCACATCTGGAATATTATATTTCCAAAAAGAACTTTCTCCGTCCATTTCAAGCATTTGATGCAGAAGACTGGCTAAATAATTATGCGTCATTGACCTTCCATCCCTATTGGATAGATTCAAGAAACGCTCCTGTCAAAATCAAGATGCCGGTCCCTTCCAAAGTAATGTTGTCTTCCTATCAATCAGAAAGGAAAATTCTGGCAGTAATCCTGAATGACTCTGACATTCAAGTCGGAGTTACACTGCAATTTAAAGATTCATGGGCAGACAATGCATTCAACATGTTTGACAAAGAAAGTGAGCAATACAAAATTATAAATAAACAGCTGCAACTCAAACTTGCTCCGCGCGAAGCAAAACTGCTCTGTATTGACTGAAAGTAGCATCAATCGGAAACTTGGCACTGGAGAAGTTGCCAGACGTTCTGCTTTTTGCAGCCACGGAATGAAAAATCTGGTGAAAAGCCACACAAACCAGTAATCCGGCAGTTGCACTGACGAATCATCAGATGGGAATCAGATGAAGAGATGAAATAAGACCTGCAAGAAAAACATCCTGCAGGTCTTATTGCCTTACTACCCTGTTCCGGTTACTTCACCGGTTCGATCACATCGAAACCGCAGTAGGGACGCAAAACTTCCGGAATTTTCACGGAACCGTCCGCCTGCAGGTGATTTTCCAGAAACGCAATCAGCATACGCGGCGGCGCCACGACTGTATTGTTCAAGGTATGGGCAAAATATTTTTTGCCGTCCTTGCCGTTGACGCGGATTTTCAGGCGGCGCGCCTGCGCATCGCCGAGCGTCGAGCAGGAACCGACCTCGAAATATTTCTTCTGGCGCGGAGACCACGCCTCCACGTCAAGCGACTTCACTTTCAAGTCGGCAAGATCGCCGGAACAACATTCCAGCGTCCGCACCGGAATATCCATCGAGCGGAAAAAGTCAACCGTGTTCTTCCAGAGCTGATCGAACCAGTACATGCTCTCTTCCGGTTTGCAGATGACAATCATCTCCTGTTTCTCGAACTGATGAATCCGGTAGACCCCGCGCTCCTCAAGACCGTGCGCGCCCTTCTCCTTGCGGAAGCAGGGGGAATAGCTTGTCAACGTCAGCGGAAGCGTATCCTCCGGCAGAATCTGGTCGATGAACTTGCCGATCATGGAGTGTTCGCTGGTTCCGATCAGAAAGAGATCCTCCCCTTCGATCTTGTACATCATCGAATCCATTTCCGCAAAGCTCATCACGCCGGAGACCACATTGCTGCGGATCATGAACGGCGGCACGCAGTAGGTGAAACCGCGCTGCACCATGAAGTTGCGCGCATAAGTCAGAATCGCGGAATGGAGAAGCGCGATTTTCCCCATCAGGTAGTAGAAACCGTTTCCGGCGACACGGCGGGCGCTGTCGAGATCCAGTCCGCCGAGCTTTTCCATGATTTCCGTATGGTATGGAATCTCGAAATCCGGCACTTTCGGCTCGCCGAAACGCTGGGCCTCCACATTCTCGGAGTCATCTTTGCCAATCGGAACGGACGCATCAATGATGTTCGGAATGACCATCATAGCTTTCAGAATCTCTTCATCGACTTTCGCCTGTTCCGCGGTCAGCTCCGTAATGCGGTCGCCGTCCAATGCGACCTCTTTTTTGACCGCTTCAGCCTCTTCGCGCTTCCCCTGCCCCATCAGCGCACCGATCTGCTTTGAAGCGGCATTGCGTTTCGCGCGAAGCTGTTCCACCTCGGTCTTGATGGCGCGATTGCGCTGATCCAGCTCCAGAACCTTGTCTACAAGCTCCAGCTTGCCGTCCTGGAACTTTTTCCGGATATTCTCTTTCACGAGTTCCGGATTCTCACGTATCAGTTTGATATCCAACATATTAAATATTTCTCCTTCGTTCAGAACTGCGGAAGCGGGAACGCCTTTGTGAAGGCGCGGACCTCTTCAGCGATCTTCGCAAGAGCCGCGTCATCGTCTTTCGCGGCAACGGCGCGGTCGATGAAATCGGCAATTCTGAGCATTTCCGCCTCTTTCATTCCACGGGTCGTGACAGCCGGAGTTCCGATACGGACGCCGCTGGTGATCATCGGTTTTTCAGGATCGAACGGAATCATGTTCTTGTTCAGGGTGATGCGTGCCTTGTCGCAGGCGATCTGGACCTCTTTCCCCGTCGCATGTTTCGGACGAAGGTCAACGAGCATCAGGTGATTGTCCGTCCCGCCGGAGACAATACGGAAGCCCTTGTCCTTCAACGCCTGGGCAAGAACGGCGGCATTCTTTACAAGCTGCTGCTGATATGCCTTGAATTCAGGCGTCATCGCCTCCTTGAAGCAGATCGCTTTCGCCGCAATCACGTGCATGAGCGGACCGCCCTGAAGCCCGGGGAACACCTTGGAATTGATCGCCTTGATGTATTTCTCCTTGCAGAGAATCAGGCCGGAGCGGGGACCGCGCAGGGTTTTGTGTGTCGTGGTCGTGACGACATCGCAGTAGGGAACCGGGGACGGATGAACTCCGGCGGCAACCAGTCCGGCGATATGCGCCATATCGACAAAGAGATAAGCATTCGCCTTGTCCGCAATCTGCCGCAGGCGAGCAAAATCAATGACTCTCGGGTAAGCGGAAGCGCCGGCAAGAATCATGCGCGGTTTGCACTCCATCGCAAGGCGTTCCACTTCGTCATAATCAATCGTTTCGGTTTCAGGGGAAACACCGTAGGGAACGATATTGAACAGCTTGCCGGAGAAGTTCATCGGATGCCCATGGGTCAGATGCCCGCCGTGGTCAAGACTCATGGCAAGAACCGTGTCTCCGGGATTGAGCAGTGCAAAGTAAACCGCCATGTTCGCCTGGCTTCCGGCGTGCGGCTGGACATTCGCGGCTTCTGCGCCGAAAAGTTCGCAGGCGCGCTTGATCGCGATCTTTTCCACTTCATCGACGAACTCGCATCCGCCGTAGTAGCGTCTTCCCGGATATCCCTCCGCATACTTATTCGTCAGGACGGAGCCTTGTGCGGCGCGGATCGCGGTACTGGTGAAGTTCTCGGACGCAATCAGCTCGATGCCGTCATCCTGGCGCTCCGCCTCCTTGTCGATCCATGCGGCAATCTCCGGGTCCGCGGAACGGACGGCGGCGATATCGTCATAACTCTGGCGCTCAAGTTTCTCAAGACGGTTGATATGCCTCCGGTCGTTGGAGAACGGAGTGGAAACCCATGTCAGGATGATCTCTTTAATCGCTTCAAAATCAAGGTAATCCGCCGGAATCACCAACACGTTGGAAACGTTGTGCTCGCGGGATGCCTTCGCCACCTTTGCGGAATAAGCGACAACGGCGCGGACATTGTGAAAACGGTTCGCATCAATTCCCATTCCAACGCCGGAACGGCAGAGCAGAATACCGCTTGCAAGTTCGCCTTTGGAAACAGCCTTCGCCATTGGCGAGCCGAAATCCGGATAATCATCGGCGGGGTCCAGCGCAAACGGCCCGAAATCAACGGGCGTGAACCCGTTTTCCGCCAGAAATGCGGCAATCTGTTTTTTGAGTTCAAATCCGCCGTGATCCGATGCGATTCCGATTTCGCCTCTGGGGTTTGCCTGCCAGTCTGTGATTTTCTGCATGATTTACGATTCCTTATTTTGAATTGATTATGTTGAATGTTTTCTGATCAAATCTAAAAACAGATTGTCGAGCGCGACTTTCATTTCGGAGAAACAATCGCCGTAGACATCCGCCGAACCGCCGAACGGGTCCGCCACATCAGTGCCGGGACGATCTGCGTATTCCAGCAGGAGGTGTGTTTTTTTCAGCGCCTGCGGCTCAATTCCGCCGATCTGAATGCGGTGGGAACGGGTCATGGCGACAATCAGGCAGGCATCGGCAATCATCTGTTTCGTGAGCTGACGGTTGCGGAAGCCGGAAAGGTCGATCCCGTATTTCCCCATAGTCTGAACCGCATTTGCAGACGCAGGCTGCCCGCCCCCCGCAAAAAGCCCGGCGGAGCTGACGAAAAGATCCGCCCGGCCCGTCTTTGCGCAGAGACTTTTCAGATAGCCTTCACACATCGGGCTTCTGCATGTATTGCCGGTGCATACAAAAAGCAGGTTCATTCCGATAAATCCACTTATTTTTCTGAAACGGGACTTTCAAGTTCGCGTTTCCGGGTCTATTTTATATTGGAAAGGGTAATATACTACAACATAAGGAAAATTTCATCATCAATTATGGATAAAAATACGAAAAGCTTGGAAGATATTTTTGTTCTGACCGGTAAATACACGCTTCTGGAGGACTTTCTGCAACTCCCCGAAGGAAAAACCGTGGAAATGGATCTCGGCTGCGGAAAGGGCGGGTTCACAATCGCAATGGCGCAGACCTACCCGGACCGTGTCGTCATCGCCGCCGACATTATGCTGGGACGCCTCAGAAAAGTCCAGAAAAAACTGCGCAGAATCGGCGCGGAAAACACGCATCTTTTCCGTGTGGAAGCGCGCCATCTGCTCGGGCAGATCATGCCGGACCGGTGCCTCGACCGCATCCATATCCTCTGCCCCGACCCCTGGCCGAAGCTCCGGCACAAGGGACACCGCCTGCTCTCCGCAGACTTCATGATGTCGATCAACCGAGTCCTCAAGGAAAACGCAATATTCCATTTTTCAACGGATGACCCGGAATATCTGGAAGCCGTCGTCAAACAGGTCAACGACTCGGAGTTGTTCGCTCCCGCCCCGTCGTCCGTTCTGGACGACGTGAAGGACTTCAAAACAGAGTTCGAGCGAGACTGGATCGCACAGGGAAAAACGGTCACTCATCTGGCATGGCACGCACTGAAACCGGCATTCCGCGGAGCACATTGAAAACCGTTTCGCGGTTCTTTCCGCCATGCACCGGCGGGGGAATCCGGAGCTCAGAGAAAGCCGAAACTCAACACCGTCGGCTGTTCATCCACGGTTCCGGCGACCAGACGGAAAAGAAGATCCTGTGCAATCATTTTACCGTCACTTCCCTTGCGCTCGAACGTCACGCGCCAGATCAGGTTCTGGACTGCGGGAGTCGTCAGGCTCGTCAGGAAATGAAAGCTCTTCAGTTCACCGAACTGCGAAAGGGTGCTTTCACGCGATGTTTTGAAATCCTTGGCAGTCAGTTTTGAAGCCGGCCCGTTCGCAAGGCAGGCATGAAATTCTTTGAAATCATTTGCCTGAATCGAAGCCAGCAGCCGGTCTCCGAGCCTGATGCCGGCGGAACAGTCCGCCGGAGCTGCCGGAATGGTTGTGTCTTCCTTCGGGATTGTCGTGCAGGCGCTCAGAAATACAGCGGCAAGCATACCGAATAAGAGAAAAATTTTTTTCATATCCAATTCTCCTTTGTTTCAATGGTCCGGCACCGGAAAACGATGCCGAATCCGTATTGTTTTATGGTTTGGTTGTCTTTGTGGTCATACCCGGAACATTCGGTTTGTCATCCGGAGAATCCCAGGCACACTCCGCCATCACGATCAGCTCGGAACGCTTGACGGAATTCGATTTCGTCGAAAACAGATAGCCGAGATAAGGGATATCCATCAGCCACGGAATGCCGGTGGTGGATTCCACGGTCTCCTGTTTTTTGACCCCGCCGATCACAAAGCTGTCCTTGCCGAACGGCAGGCTGACATCCTGCGTGACGACGCTGCTCTTGGAGATACGCGGCTGTCCGCTGGATTCAAAACCAAGCAGACTTGAATTTGAAAGCGTCACGGTGAAGCGTGTCTCGTTCAGATTCACGGAAGCATTGGTGACCTGCATTCGGAAGCCGAATCCGGTGAACTGAGTCGTGATCTGCTGATTGCCTTTGCCGACAGGGATATCATCTCTGTCAATCGCTTTGTTGATGATCGCGGACAGCAGTTCATAGGGACCGACCCCTGTATCCGGCAGTTCCGTTGCGTCGGGAACCGGCTTCGACACGTCGATGTAGAAAATCTGCGTGCTTCTGTCCAGCAGCGCCGGAGTATTGTTGCGGATGAGCATTTCACCGGTATAAGCGACTCTTGCCTTGCCTTTGCTCACGAGGAAATCGAGATAACGGGTGTTCCATTTCGGATTGAAGTTATAGAAACTCGTCCGCTCCGATCCGTATCCGCGATCCGGCATGTTCCCGCCCGTGTAAAGCGCCGCCCAGTTGTTGCGCATGCGTCCGCCGACAGAGAAAAAGTCGGCGCCTTCATTGTTCTTCCATGACTGGAAATCAATACCCATCTTGTCATCGTTTTCCGTGGTGACTTCCACGACCTTGATTTTCAGGCGCACCTGCGGGATGGGGACATCATATTTCGCAAGCATTCTGGCGATGTTGTCGCACGAATAATTGGAAACGTCGAAAATCAGCCAGTTCAGATCGGGATCATAAGTCACAAGATCCTGCCCCTGCCAGATTTCCGTTACGTCAGTAATGTTCATGCCGACGTTCTGGATCAGCGGCATCAGATTTTTCGCGGGGACAAATTTCGGCAGATAGAAGAACACCTGCGTTCCGTAGTTCGCCCCCATTTGCGGCTTGTCCATGAATTTGACGATGGAATCGATTCCCATGCCGCCTTCATGATCTTTGAAGCGGTATTCCTCCGCGCTGACAATCAGGAGCCCGGTCCCGTCTACATATTTCAGGCACTCCACCGCGGTATTGCTTCCGAGCTGGAGAGTCGGGCTGTAACCCGGCTGCGCCGTTGCCGGAGTCGTCAGCATGGGGCTGCTCACGGTCGCCGCGACGGTCGCCGCCGCCTGCGTTCCGATCCCGGTGCCGGTTCCGCTTCCGTTGTTGACCGCGTTCCCCGGATACGCCTGCTGCATACTGGTGTTGCCGACACGTTTCGCCTGAACCATCTGCCGGATGTAGTCGCGGAATTCATAGGCGTCCACGTGCTTCAGCAGGTAAGTTTTCGTCACGACGCGCGGGTCGTTGTTGTCGCGGATGAAGTGGACAACTTTCGTGTCCTCTTTCACCGGGACAAGAAGCTGCGCCTCGACTCTTGTGCCGTCATATCCGCTTGTGTTCTGGAAATTCGAATCGCGGGGAGTTCCCGCAACCTCCACGGCTCCGCAGAGGAGCGATCCGGAAAACAGGGTAATGATCATTTGATATTTCATAGCTGCGTCCCTCCTTATTTGACTTTCTTGAGTGTTCCGACCTCAATACCTTTCGGCGGGGCCGTATTCAGCAGTTCGGCACTCACTGTCATATAAAAACGGGTCTTTTCGCGGCTCGTTGTCGTCGTGCTGAACAGATATTTCAGAATCGGGACAGACGAAAGGAACGGAACACCGATCGTCTGCTCCACATCCTGCTCCTTGTCCCATTGTGCAAGAACGATCTCCTTGTTGAGTTCGATCAGGGTATTTCCCTGCATCGTGCTCGTCTCGATCAGTTCCGTCCCGATGTTGTTGCGCTCCACAACGCTGGCGGTCTGCACATTGTAGCCGAAAAAGAGCGTTCCCGGCAGTTTCGTATAGGCGCCGGGAGTATAATTATTCAGAGAAAACGCCTCATTTTCAGGATATCCCTCCTGCGGGATTCCGGCGTGCATGTTCACAACCGGATTGATGATCTTCAGATATACCTGATTTGCGCCGGCGGGCAGACTGCTGATACTGCTGAGTGTAACACTCGTCTTGTCATTATCCGCCTTCTTGATGTTCTGGAGCTGCGGATTGAACAGCAGTTCATAGCTCTTTGAATCGGAATTGGAAACCGTCAGGTTCGCGGTGTTGCGGATGTTCGCATTTCCGCTCTGCTGGAGCACACGGATCTAGCTCGCATCGAACTGAGGCGCAAAAAGGAAACCGCCGGCAGGTCCGGACATCGCCTGAATTGCCGCCGTGCCGCCGGACGACAGGCTGAACACATCCCATCCGGTCTGGAAGATATTGAGCCCCGGACCGTTTTTCCATGCAAGGTAGTCAATGCCCAGATCACGCATTGAGCTCTCGCGCACCTCGTAGATATTGAAATGGAAGGTAATCTGCGGAGCCGGACGGTCCAGCCACCCGAGGAACTGGAACATATATTCCGTATTGGAACTGTTGTCCTTCCAGTAAATCTGGTTGGAGTTCTGGTCATACCCGTAAACCGAGCCGTAGGGGCCCTCCCCGATGACGGCATTTACGATGACATTGATCAAATCCTGTCCGGAACGGTACTTCGGACGGTAAACCGCACGTGTGATTCCGGTTCCTTTGATGATGTCGCCCGGCACCTTGCCGTCGATCTCGACATTCCGGTCCACCATTTTGATGAAATCGTCCACATAAGGCATCATTCCCACCGGACAGGTCACAGTCAGAATCTGTTCATTGTTGCTGCCGTATTCGATGCAGTTGACGACCGAGTTGTTATTATAGCGTTTGACGATACTCATGACGAACGGTGTAATATCATTCGCCTGAACGTATTTCAATACATAGATTTTCGATACCATGTAATCCTGCGCATCATCCTGAACCAGCCGGAGCGTCTGAGTTTTCGGCTCATCCCCGTAAAGGCATCCCAGAACGCAGAAAAACAGTAATGCGGTTTTTGCTGTTTTCAACATTTTCTTCCCCCCCCTTGAAATCTGTTTTTTAATTCTTGTTTCCGCGTGAAATACCCTTTATACTGTTTTCATATTCTCCTGCTCCTTTCCCCGGTTGGCATGATTGATCAAAAGACAATAAGAGACTCCGGCCATCTTTGCAGATACAGTCCGATTCCCGAAAAACTGCGGTTCAGGCACAACGCGCCGTATGATATTCATTGACATCCCCCCCAGGATTGATTGAATAAAGATAAAAAATCTGATTGTTGTAATTATACACGCTTTATTTTCCGATGTCAAGCCTTTCCCTGAACTTTCAGAAGAAAAAAGCGGAGATTCGTCGTAATATGCGGGATAGTCCTGCGGAATGCACAGGTCGCCGGGGGAAAGAACATGAGGACTTCGCGGCAGGGTGAGAATCACCTGTACCCCGGCAAAACAGGTTTGCCGTTCAGGAAAGTTTCATCGCTCATCGGTCACGCCCGTCCTTGACGGAACCTGCCGGAAAGCATCGGGAGAAACTCCATGAACCTTGCGGAAGACTTTGCAGAAGTAACTCTCGTCCTTGAAGCCGCAGCGGGCGGCAGTCTCCTTGATCGTGCAGCACTCCATCTGAAGAATGCGAACCGCAGACTTCAAACGCAGTTCTGCAAGAAATTTCGAAGGCGGCATACCGTAGAGCTGGTGAAAAATCCGTGAAAAATGGTAACGGCTGTAACCTGCGGCACGGGCAATGTCATCAACACTGATGTCATCCGCCAGATGTTTTGTGCAGAATCCCAGAACAGTCCGGATAAACGCTTTATCCTGCGGGGAACCATGCGAAGAATCATACGAGAAACATTCATGCAGAGTCATGACGAACTGATATGCTATCGCAGACGCCTGAAACTGGGAACGCATTCCGGTCTTTTTCAATTCCGTGATGACGGAAAAAACAAACTTCAACAACGGCGAATCCGTCTCAAGATGGATAACCGGGCCATACAGCATTTCAGCCTCGCGCATCAGGCGCACCGCCTCTCTGCCGGACAGGGTGAAATACAGCAGGCGCCATGATCTGGAGTCCGGGGCAAGATAATACCGGTGGTCATGGGGAACGTGAACCAGCATGGCATCCCCCGCCCTCATCTTGAATGTGCGCCCCTCGTAATCGAGAGACCCCTCCCCGGACACGGTATATTGAAAGATCACAAATTCCGCCGCGCCGCGGGAAAGTCCGCTAAAGTCATAATTGGTGGAGCAACGGGTTTCATAGCCGCATCCGACCAGCATCGAATGAAGCAACGGTTTCCGCGAAGCGAAAAGCAGACCCGAGGCACTCCATGTGTCATTGGACTCAAAAATGCTTTTCTTCACTTCCGGATCGATTTCCATAAAAAAACTCCTTCTGCGGGATCACCTGCATGACGACGCAATTCAATCCAGGACATCAAGCTCTTTTTCCTCTTTCTTCTTCTGTTTGTCGATCCGTTTGAGGACAGCCGCCATCTCTTTGGCGGTCATGGTATTTTTTTCGCTGATCAACTGGGTATGCAGCTGAAGCACTGCAGAGCGGGTCGCCTGATTATTCTTATACCCGGAATCCAGATATTCTTTCAGATATTTATTGTATTTTCTGCGCTGTTCGCGCGACAGCGTGCCGAGGTATGCGGAAAGCGCCTCGCGGTCAAAACCGTCCATGGAGGTGTTGGAACGGTAGATTTCCTTCCGGCGCTTGAGCAGTTCAGCGGTCAGCTCGGCATAGGACATGTTTTCATAACGGTCATCCCTGGAAGATGCCTCCGGCTTCTCCCTGTCCTCCTTCCCGCCGCCGCTCAAAGGCGGGTCCGTCTCAAATCCGGCATTGTTCAGCTCGATCAGAAAGGCGCGGATGTTCTGAAGTGCAAAATGCATCTCCGAACTGATTGCATTGACGGTCGTAGAGCCGCCGGCACGCTTCACGGTATAGGTTTTCTTCTTTTTCTGCGATTCATGAAGCTCATAGAAATTCTTGAGCATACTGTCGGTTTCCGCCTGAATATTGACCCGTGTCCCGGCGTTCGGATTTCTTGCACGCATATAAATTCCCAGCGCATCCCCCAGCTTTTTCAACACCGCCATCCTCTCGTCGAATAATTTCATGAAAGAATCATCGTCTTTAGCTTTCCGGTATGACGCCTGGTGCTTCATGAAGAATTTAAGAATCCGGTCATAGGCAATCAGGCGCCGTTTTGTTTCCAGCGATTCTTTAATGGAACCGCCGTTTTCCGTGGTGAAACGCATCGTTTTCAGATTCTTGATATCCGCCGTGAGAATCTTGAAAAGTGTG
>DXVA01000007.1:0-26823 GCA_019408975.1 Lentisphaeria bacterium
GCTTTTGGTATTCCGGAACGACTTCCAAGGAGGAATATCCAATGAAACCGAAATTTGAAAAATATATTCCCTTTCCCCATGTCAAAAATCCCAACCGCCAGTGGCCTGACCGGGAGATCACAAAAGCGCCAATCTGGTGCTCGGTCGATTTGCGCGACGGCAATCAGGCGCTTCCGATGCCGATGAACCCGGAAAAGAAACTGGAATATTTCAAACTGCTCTGTGCCATCGGATTCAAAGAAATTGAAGTCTCGTTTCCGTCCGCGTCACAGGACGATTTCGACTTTGTCCGCAATCTCATCGAAAAGAAGGAAATTCCGTCCGATGTGCGCATTTCCGTGCTGACACAGGCGCGGGAATCTCTGATCAGGCGCACCGTGGAATCGCTCGCCGGAGTGGAAAAGGCGATCCTTCACCTTTATGTTGCGACTTCCGACCTGCATGAACAGATCGTGTTCGGGAAAACACATGAAGAAACGATGAAAATGGCGGTGGAAGGAACGAAACTGGTTCGCCGCTACCTGAAAGAATACGGTCTGGAAGGCAAAGTCGCTTATGAATTTTCTCCAGAGGAATTCACGGACAGCGATCCGGATTATGTGGTTGAGGTCTGCAAAGCCGTCAAAGAAGCGTGGGGACCCTCCGCCAAAAATGATTTTATCGCGAATCTCCCGCAGACCGTTGAGCGGCGCCCGCCTCACCATTACGCGGATATGATCGCCTATTTCATTGAAAAATATCCGTATATGGATGAAACGACCGTCAGCGTTCATTCCCACAACGACCAGGGGTGTGCGGTCGCGTCTTCCGAATTTACGATTATGGCAGGTGCGGAACGTGTCGAAGGCACGCTTTTCGGACACGGGGAGCGCACCGGCAATGTGGATATCTGCACGCTGGCGCTGAATCTGGCATCCCGGAATATTCCCACGGGGCTGGATTTTTCCGATCTTCCGCATATTGTCAAGGTCGTGGAAAATGCAACAGGAATTGATGTCCACGAACGCCATCCTTACGCGGGGCAGCTCGCTTTTACGGCATTTTCAGGCTCCCATCAGGACGCGATCCGCAAGGGAATCGACCGTCTGGCGCAGGCGCAGGCACTGTTCCATGTCCAGTGGAAAGTTCCTTATCTGCATATCGACCCTGCGGATGTCGGGCGCAAATATGAAAAACTGATCCGTATCAACAGCCAGTCGGGAAAGGGCGGCGTCGCATATGTTCTGGAGCATGATTTTGAAATCTACCCGCCCAAGGGAATGCACCCGGAAATCGGCGCTTCCGTGCAGAAGTATGCCGATGCAAAAGGCGATGAACTGGATGCCGCCGAACTGCTCAAGGTGTTCAACGATACGTTCGTCAATGTGAAGGGACCGTTTGAGCTGCTCAAATTTTCCCGTATTTCCAAAGGCGACGAACACGATGAATCCAAGGAGGGGGCGCTGGTTGAGGTCAGCCTGAATCTGAAATTCGATGGCGGGGCGAAGGAAATCCGCGGCATTGGAAACGGCCCGATCTCGGCGACGGTCCATGCCATCCGCAATGAGGCAAAGCTGTATGACTTCATCCTGGAGGATTTTTCGGAAAAGACACTCGGCACCAATGCGGATGCAAAAGCAATTGCATTTGTCGGTGTCCGCCGGAAAAGCGACAACCGCCTTTTCTATGGCGTCGGCGAGCATCAGAATATTGATCTTGCCGCGATTTTTGCCCTGTTCTCCGCTTTGAACAGGGCGATTCTCAATGAACGGGGATAAGTTATGAAATTCAAATATATTCTGCTGATTGTGCTGGTCATCATTGCACTTCACCTCGTGGTCGTATGGTTTTTCATGAGAGGGGGGAATGTTCCTGCGGCGGGAGCAGAAGCCACAGCCGGCGGAACAGAGCAGAGTATTGCGGAAGCCATCGCCGCAGCCAAAGCCAAAGCAGGTTTGAAAAAAACTCAGAACCTGACGGAAAAGGATATGGCGTTCCAGGACCGCTCCAAACCGGTACTTTCCACCACGCCGCGGATTCATACTCCCTACCGTTACGAATATGCGGTTCGCGGCAATATTCCGGGGATTCGGTCCAGTGCGAATGCAACATCGGGCATACTGGTGGATGCCGATACGCGGATTGTGCTCTGGGCTAAAAACCCGGAACGTGCATTCCCCATTGCATCCATGACCAAGCTTATGACCCTTTTCCTGGCATATGAAGATATCGTGGCGGGAAAAGTCACGCTGGATACGCAGATACAGGTGACAAGAGCTGCCGCCAAGATCGGTGGAAGCCAGGTCTGGCTGGATCCGCGGGAAACCTTTTCGCTTCAGGACCTGCTGATGGCAGTCTCGCTGAAAAGCGCAAATGACGCCGCATACCTTGTCGGCGAATATCTCGGCGGCGGCGATGTCGCTGCATTCATTGCGCGAATGAACCGGCGCGCCGCGGAGCTCGGCATGAAAAATACGCATTATTACAATCCGCACGGACTTCCCGGCACATCCAGCCGCACGGACAATGTGAGTTCTCCCGCAGATATGGCGACGCTTGCCGAATATATTCTGGAGCATCCGCTTCTGATGAAGTGGTCTTCCACGCTTTACGCGGATTTCCGGACGCCGGGAACGAAAGGACATCTCCGGATGAAGAATCATAATAATCTCCTCCCCGGAGGAAGATATGCCAGCCCCGGAGTGGACGGGCTCAAAACCGGTTTCATTGCCCGTTCCGGTTACTGCGTGACTGTAACGTGCCTGCGCAACGGGAAACGCATGATCGCGATGGTGACGGGTTATCCGACGGCGCGTGAACGCGACCAGTTTCTCAGGCAGCTCCTGAACTGGGGCTATTCCCGCGCGGACGATCCTGCGGCGGCGCTTGCGGAAACGCGGAAACAGGCATCCCAGGTCCGGACCACGACAAAAACCGCTGCAAAAAAGAAAACTGCGGTCAAACGTACTGCGACAAAGAAGAAAAGCAGAAACAATTGATAATCCTTTTTTGAGATTACTCCTTACTTTTGAGAAAATTTCTTAATAAAAAAGCTTGACAAAAGCAGATTCTGTTCTAAGTTAAGTACGGGGGATCAACAGTCATCCCTCTTGTTATCAACCAAATTTACAGGAGGACTAAAATGTTAGTTACCAGAGAAGCACCCGATTTCACCGCAAACGCCGTTTATCCCGACTTCAGCATTGCACCGCTTACGCTTTCCGAGTACAGAGGCAAGTATGTTGTGCTGTTCTTCTATCCGATGGACTTCACATTCGTATGCCCGTCGGAGATCATTGCGTTCAACAAAAAGCTTGATGAATTCAAAAAGAGAAACTGCGAAGTGATTTCCGTTTCCATTGATTCGGAATATTCTCATTTTGCATGGAAGTCCACGGAACCGAAGAAAGGCGGCATCGGCAATGTCCAGTTCCCGATGGTCGCGGATATCACAAAATCCATTTCGCGCAACTATGAAGTCCTTTATGACAACTCGGTTGCCCTGCGCGGACTTTTCATCATCGACAAGCTCGGCATTGTGCGCCATGCCACGATCAACGACCTTCCGCTCGGAAGAAATGTCGATGAGGTTCTCCGCACACTGGATGCGCTCCAGTTCACTGAAAAATACGGCGACGTCTGCCCTGCAAACTGGCACCTCGGCGAAGAAGGCATGAAGCCTACTGCCGATGGTGTGGCGGATTATCTCGGCAAACACGAATAAACTGCCGCAGGAGGAAGAAAATACATTTCATGTTCTTTTCTTCCTCCCTGATTTTCCCGTCAACTCTTAACTCCATAACTCTTAACTCCATAACTCTTAACTCTTAACTATAAAGCGGGGGGTGTTGCAATGGATTTTCCCGGTCAGTACAGATGGCGCGGAGGATTCTGTATGGAGGTCAGCCCGATTCCTGATACGGTTGTCATATTCGGAGCGCTCGGCGACCTTGCGAACAGAAAACTGATTCCGTCATTGTTCAATTTGCACAGACGCGGACTGTTTCATGAAAAATCCGCGATTGTTGCCTGCGGGCGCGCCCCCATGGAACAGGATGTCTATCGGGAAACGGTCCGGAAACTGCTTTCGGGAAAAAATCCGCCGGATCGCCGGAACCTGATCGAAACTTTCCTGAAAAAATTGTTCTATCATGCCGGCGATTACGGAGAGAACGATACCTATACACGCCTTGATGCGCAGCTCAAAGAGATCGAACATTCCTTTTCCAATGACAATGCCTGCCGCATTTACTATCTTTCCACGGCACCGACCGTTTACCTGACGGTGGTGAATCATCTCTGTCAGGCAGGCCTGCTGGCGGAAGACCCCGTGACCAATATGCCGTGGCGGCATGTGGTTATCGAAAAACCGTTCGGACGCGATCTTGAAAGCGCAAAGGAACTGGACCGCAACCTGCGCAAATGCCTGAATGAGCGCCAGATTTACCGTATCGACCACTATCTCGGCAAGGAAACGGTTCAGAATATCCTGATGTTCCGGTTTGCAAATCTGATTTTTGAACCCGTCTGGAACCGTGATTACATTGATTCCGTCCAGATCACCGTTGCGGAAACCGTCGGCGTGGAGCACAGGGCAAAGTATTTCGAAACCGCCGGGCTTCTGCGGGACATGTTCCAGAACCATATGTTTGAAATGCTTTCGCTGGTTGCCATGGAAGTTCCCGCCTCATTTGAAGCATCCAGCGTCCGCGATGAGAAAGCAAAGCTCCTGCGTTCGATCCGCCCGTTCGACCTGGAAAAACTGAACGGGCAGATGATCCGCGCGCAATATGCGGAGGGAAACGGCATGGCTGCCTATCGCAGTGAACCCGGAGTCGCCCCCGAATCACAGACCGAAACTTATGTTGCTGCGAAGCTCCTCATAGACAACTGGCGCTGGAAAGGCGTTCCCTTTTATCTGAGGAGCGGAAAACGGCTTGCGGCAAAACGCAGTGAAATCGTCATCACGTTCAAGCACATTCCGCATTCCATTTTCCTGCCGGTCCATTCCGAGGATCTTGTGCAGAACCGCCTGACGCTCACGGTCCAGCCGCAGGAAGGCTTATCCTTGAGTTTCCTCGCCAAGAAACCGGGTCCGAAGCTCTGCATGGGCGATCTGACGATGGATTTCAAGTATGCCAGCATTCTGGAAAAAGGCGAAAGTATGCCGGAAGCTTACGAACGGCTTCTGCTGGACTGTATGCTCGGCGACCAGACTCTGTTCATCCGCAGCGACACAGTAGAGCTTGCATGGGGATTGCTCACGCCCGTTCTTGAACACTGGAAGGAACATCCGGAGTCCTGTCCCCTTGCTTTCTACCCTGCCGGGAGCAGCGGTCCGAAGGAAGCGGATCATCTGATTCAAAGCGACAATCATTTCTGGACAGAATTCTCCGTTTGAATGTGACGATTCGATTATACGCGACAGGGCAACAGGAAATCATCCTGTTTTTCCCGTTTCCATAATTCTTTTCCTGCCCGCTTGTCAAAAGAGAAAAGACATGCTATATTATACGCCGTTATTTTTCAGAACTTAGAAATGTTTAACTTTTACTGCATGTTCTCTTTTTGCAATAAAACAATCCGGAGAAAAGCACTATGTTTGAGAAGAAAATTCAGATCCAGAACAAGGCGGGCATTCACTGCCGCCCTTCCAGCATGATCATGGGAGCCGTTGAACTCTATCCCGGTCATGAGTTCTGCGTCGAATCGGAGCGCGGAACATCCAATCTCCAGAGCATTCTTGATCTTCTCGCTCTCGGACTTCAGTTCAGGGACAATGTGACGCTCAAAGTGACAGGTCCGAAGGAACAGGAAGCCGGAGAAAAAATAGCGGAACTTTTTGAACACGTCTACGATTTCCATTCCTGAGAAGGGGGACTTTTATGAGAATCATCATAGCCGGTGCAGGTGAACTCGGCAGGCTTTTAGCCTCAACTCTCAGCAATGCGGCTCATGATGTGACGATCATTGATTCAGATGCGGATATGCTGGAGCATATCAATGACAATCTGGATATCAAAGTCGTGGAAGGAAGCTGCATCAGCATCAATACACTGAAAGACGCCGGAATCAAAACCGCCGACGCTCTGCTCGCGGTCAGCGGCGACGAAGCGGCAAACATCCTCTGCTGCCAGCTTGCCTCAAAAATGGGGGTGCTGAAAACCGTCTGCCGTTTGAGTTCGCCGGATCGTTTTTCGGAAGACGACGGAGTGACTCCCGAAAAATTCGGAATCTGGAAATGCGTTTCGCCTTCCGAAGAATGCGTCGGCAAAATACGAAGCGTCCTGCGGAACCGTATGCTGGTCGAAAAGATCCGGTTTTCAAATCCCGATGCGGTCATGGAGGTATTCCGCGTCAGTCCCTCCTCCCTGCTTGCGGGAACCCGTGTGAAGGATATTCCGACAGATTCGGGGCTTTTGAGCTCGGTCCGTTTTGCGGCAATCGTCCGGCAGAAACAGTTCCTGATTCCCCACGGCGACACGATTTTCGTTCCCGGCGACAAAGTGTATATTGCAGGCGGCAACAAGGATGTCGCCAATTTCATCTCGTGGATCTCGGAGGAGACATCTTCCGCCAAGACATCGCGGATCGTCATCGCCGGAGCCACCATTACAGGGCGCCTTCTTGCTTCGGCACTTTGCGCGGACGGTTATGACGTCCGCTTTATCGAAAAGAACCAGCAGAAAGGCGAAAAACTGCTTGACACACTTCCTCCCGGAATTCTGGTCATCAACGGCGACCCGACCGACGAAGAAGTACTGGAAGAAGCGGGAATCCGTGACTGCGAAGGTTTCGTCAGCGCCGCTTCGGATGATGAAGACAATATCCTGAGCTGTATCATGGCGAAACGGATGGGGGCAAGAAAAACTGTAACAGTCACCTCAAAACCCGAATATATCCGCATTGTCCCTACCATGGATATGATCGACTGCGGGTTCAGCACCACATTGACGGCGGTCAATTCGATCCTGCGCATGTTGGAAAGCGGCACGATGCGGATCGACGCTTTCCTCCAGATGTTCCATGCGCGCCTGACTGAATTCCGCGTTTCCAATTCATCTCCGCTTTGCGGAAAGGAACTTGCGACATGCAATCTGCCGTCCTCCACGCTGTTCGCTCTGGCGTTCCGTAAAGATGAGATCATCGCACCGTCCGGCAATACGATTCTCCAGCCGGGGGACACCGTCGTGGCGATCGTAACGCCGGAAGTCGAAAAAGAACTTGAACCGCTTTTCCCGGAAAAGTAAAGATCATGAATCTGAAAATCGTCGGGCATCTGATATCTGTACTGATTGTGATGGAGGGAATCGCAATCGCCTCCTGCGCCGGCGTTTCCCTGATGATGGGAGATGAGCTTCATGAAATTCTTCTGATGCTTCTCTGCGCGGGCATTACCTCTTTCTGCGGAGCGCTTGGGGCTTTTTTCCTGCGCCCGCGCTCCGGAAATATCCAGATGGGCATCCGCGAGGGATTCGCCACCGTCGCGGGCGGCTGGCTCATCGCCTCCATATTCGGTGCTCTGCCTTTCATTATGATTACAGGGTTGCAGATTCATGACGCCTTTTTTGAAACGGTGTCCGGCTTTACCACCACAGGCGCCTCACTTATCGACAGCACGGTAAAGCTGCGGGACGGATCAACGCTTCCGAATGGAATCGAAAGCCTCTCCTACGGCATTCTTTTCTGGCGTGCGCTGACCCACTGGATCGGCGGTATGGGAATCGTGGTCCTTTCGCTTGCGATCCTGCCGATGCTGGGAGTGGGGGGGCAGTCTCTCTTCAATGCGGAAGTTCCCGGAGTCAAGACGCATGACGATCAGCTGACGCCCAGAATAGCAAGCACAGCCAAAATTCTTTTCATGGTTTATTTCGCACTGACCCTCATAGAAACAATTCTCCTCTGGCTCGGCGGCATGCATTTCTTCGATGCGGTCTGTCACTCTTTCAGTACGATCGCCACCGGCGGATTCTCAACAAAAAACAACAGCATCGCCTATTACAACAGCTCTTACATTCAGGTCGTGATTACCGTTTTCATGTTCCTGTCCGGCTGCAACTTCATTCTCCATTACCGTGCGCTGAAAGGCCTGCCGCTGAAACAGTATCTTTCCGAGGAATACCGTTTTTTCACCGGCATTCTCATTACCGTGACTCTGATCATCACTGTAACACTTCTGTTTTCGCATGTAACGGACCCGATGAGCGGCGAGAAATATCATATGTCGCCGTGGCTTTCGCTGCGTGCGGCGGCATTTCAGGTGGTGGCTCTTTCCACGACCACAGGATTCAGCACTGCCGATTATACCGTCTGGCCGGGGGCGTGCGGCATGCTGCTTCTCGGTCTGATCTTCATGGGGGCGTGCGGCGGCTCCACCGCCGGCGGCATGAAATGCGTAAGACTGCTGCTGTTCTGGAAATACAGTTTTTCCGAGCTCCGGCGCTGTATCTTTCCCCGTTCGCTTCAGGACATCAGGCTTGACGGGAAACGGATGGAGACACCGGTGCTGAATAAAGCGCTCGGCTTTCTTGCAATCTATGTCCTGACGGTTTTCCTTTTCGCAACGCTTCTTCCGATGATCTGCGAGATGGATATGATCACCGCGATTTCCGCCTCGGCAACCTGCATCAGCAATGCAGGCCCGGGATTCGGGCACATTTCCCCCATGAATACATTTTCATGGATGAATCCTCCGGCAAAGCTGCTGCTTGCGCTGGAAATGCTGATCGGGCGCCTGGAACTTTATACCATCCTGATCATTTTCCTGCCGTCCTTCTGGAAGAAATGATTACAGCATAATACTGCCCTGATGGTTGCCGGGAAACCAGGTTTCACGAATCCTTACTCCGCTTCAGGCAGGCTTCCGCAAACAGAAGGTCCTCCGGATAGGTAATTTTTACATTCGGAGTGCGGTTTTCCACGAGTTTGACTTTTGCAGAAGTGAAATTCTCGACCAGCGATGCGTCATCCGTAAACAACCCGCCCTGTTTTTCCGCTTCTTCATAAGCCTTGAGAAGCAGATCGAGCTGAAAAACCTGCGGAGTCTGCACCGCCCATAAACTTTCCCGCGGAATGGTCCTCGTGACAATTCCGTTTTCATCTGTTTCCTTGACCGTATCCGATACACGGTGCGCGGAAACCGCTCCGCCGTATTTACGGCATTCCCTGATACATTCAACCAGGGCTTCGGCAGTAATCAACGGGCGCGCAGCATCGTGGACCGCAACGATCCCGACATCCTCCGGCAAGGCGGCAAGGGCGTTCTTCACGGACTCCGTCCGCGTTTTTCCGCCGTTTACAAGCTTCATATGCCGGAGCGCTTCCGGGAAATATTCTGCAAGCAGGTCTGCGAATTCCTCTCTGCTCCCCTCCGGAACGGACATGACCGCATAACCGGATCGAACCGACGGAAGCAGCTGCTGAAGGCAGTGTATGAATACCGGATATCCGTTTAACCTGCGGAACAGTTTGTTGCCGTGCCCGAAACGGGTTGAGGAACCGCCCGCCGCGATTATGAGCCCGAGATCGGGAATCCGGATGATTCTCCTGCGCAGAGGTTCAATGATTTCCTTGATGTCTCCTGCACCGATCACTGCGGCAAGGTCGTTTTCCTTCAGCGACGCAGAAACCTGTTCCGCCATGCTTTCCCATGTGCCGCGGATGAAATGCGCCCTGCCGCCGACAGCCTGCGCGAGATCCGACGAGTCGAGGGTATCGGACTGCGTCCATGCGGCAAATACGGGTGTCACGAAAACTTCGTCGGCTTTTGCCAGTTCTCCGGCGAATTCATGGAAATACCGTTTCAGGCGTGCGTAACGGTGCGGTTGGAAGATCACGACAAGTCTTCTGCCCGGATACAGTTCCCGCATCGTTTTCAGAGAAGCGGCAAGCTCCGTCGGATGGTGTGCGTAATCCTCGATCAGCAGTTGTTTCTCTCCTGCGGCACGCAGACACATCCGCCGTTCGACGCCGGGAAAGGAACACAATGCCTCAAGAGCGGTTTCACGGTCCAGCAGCCCGTCACGTGTGACCGCTTCGATCGCAGTTACGGCGTTGATCCTGCGGTAGTAGCCGAAAGAGGCAAATCGCGGGTCCTCAATCAAGGCATCCCGCGGAATCTTCACCGCATCCGGATGACCGCAAAACAAACCGGCGGATTTTTCTCCGTCCACATAAATCAGCTTTCCGCCTTGAAATGCAAATTTGCGGAAGTTCGCCATCAGTACCTCCGGCGAGTCAAAGTTCCATGAATGATCGTCCTCCACATTGGTCACGACGGATACGGAGGAGTGGATTGCGGTATGAGTTCCGTCGCTCTCATCCGCCTCGCATACGAAAATCCTGCCGCCGCCGGCACTGCCGCTGTCTTCCCAGGAAACGATGTCGGCGCCGATCAGATAACCGGGATTCAATCCCGCTTTTTTCAGGATATGCGCGATCATTGCTGAAACACTGGTCTTTCCGTGGGAACCGCTGACTGCGATTACGTGAGGAAACATCTGCGCCAGAAGCCCGAGCGCCTCTCCGCGCCGGATGCAGCGTGCTCCGATCCGGCGCGCTTCCGCAAATTCGGGATTCTCCTCCGCAACCGCCGAGCTGTAAATCAGCAGCAGTTTCGTTCCGTCCGAAGTCGGCAGCTGCCCTGCATCATGTCCGGCAAAAACGGGAACGCCGATCCTGCGGAGACGCGCCAGCGACTCCGATTCCGCCATATCCGATCCTGAAACACGGAAACCGAGTTCATGAAAAATTCTCATCAGAGGACGCGTCCCCGCTCCCCCGCATCCGATGAAATGAAGAAAACCGTCTGTCTTGTATTCTGAAAGTTCCATCTTGCCTGTACTGTCCGTAAAATTATTTGCATGTTGCGGACCATTTCCCGAAGAACATCCCCTGCAAGGTTCCTTTTCTCCGGCGCAGCCGCCTGCCCTTTTCCCGGTTCCCCGGTAAATTGCCGATATACTAATATCCCATCTTTTTCACAAAATTCAAAAAAAGTTCGCATTGAATTCGGAAATAATCCGTGCTATTGTAAAATGAGGAAGGATTTACTGGAATGCAAAATGCAGATGAAATCATAAAGGCGCTCGAAATGCAGCGTCATTCGAGAGAAGGCGGCTATTTCCGTGAAACATTCCGCTCCATCGTCAAAACGGAAGCAACGAAACAGCGCCGTGCGGGAACTTCGATCCTCTATCTTCTGAAGGGCATGGAAGTTTCGCGCTGGCATCAGGTGCGTTCAGATGAAATCTGGATGTATCATGCAGGAAGCACGGGACGGCAGATTCTTCTCTTTCCGGATGGAAGCTGGACAGAGCGTATCATCGGGCCGGATATCCTGGGCGGAGAAATGCCGCAGAGCCTGATTCCCGCCTGGACATGGCAGGCGACGGTGCTCACAGACCGCAGCGAGAACTCATGGGGATTGTTCGGTGCGGTCGTTGTCCCCGGATTTGAATATGAGGATTTCAAAGAGGGAGATGCCGGAGATTTAATCCTCAAATATCCCGATGCGGAGGAGAGCATCCGCGACGCAGGATTGTTTATTTGAATTTTTCATTGAAAAAATAAGGAGTTACAACAATGAAAAAACTGAAAACATTCATATTTCTGCTGGGGGCGGTATCACTGCTGTTCTTTCTGCAGGCATGTGCAACAGCAACGCAGGCTGACAGCCATCCGCCCAAATATGTGTTCCTGATGATCGGCGACGGCATGGGGCAGAACCCCGTCAAACTGGCACGCGTCCATGCAAAATTGAACATGGATGCCATGCCGGTCAAAGGCGAACTCCAGACCAATAATGTATTTGATAAAACAACCGATTCCGCAGCGGCGGCGACGGCTCTCGCCTGTGGAGTCAAGACTTACAACGGAGCCCTGGGGCTGGACAAGGACAAAAAACCAGTCGAATCTTCCGCCGCACTTGCAAAAAAAGCCGGTTACAAGGTCGGTCTTCTGACCTCCGTCACATTCAATCATGCAACGCCCGCAGGTTTCTACGCCCACGTGGAAAAACGTTCCGAATATGCAAAAATCGCTTCACAGGCATACGCTTCAAATTATGATCTCATCATGGGATACGGTGTATCCGGCTTGAAAGAAGCCGTTGCCGCTGAAGATGCGGAAAAGGCGGGACTTCAGGTTTTCAACAAAAACCAGGATGCGTTTTTTGCCTTGAATGCGATTCTGAAACCGACTCTCGTATTCAAGCATTTCGGTTATGAGATGAACCGTCCGAAAACAGATGACACTTCCAAAGCCCTGAATGAGTATGCAACGGAGGCAGTCGAACTTCTCGCTGTGGAAAAACCGACCGTCATCACCAGAGACCCCGGCTACGGAACCCCCGTCCGCGATGCGGTCAGGCCGTTGAATGAATATACCGCAAAAGCGATTGAACTGCTCTACAAAGATAATCCGAAAGGTTTCTTCCTGATGGTCGAAGGCGGGAAAATCGATCTGGGCGGTCATTCCAACGACACTTATGCAATGATGACGGAACTGCTTGAATTCGATCAGGCTGTTGCGAGAGCTCTTGAGTTTTACAGGAAGCACCCGAAGGACACTTTGATTGTTGTCACCGCAGATCACAATACCGGCGGCTTGACTCTCCCGGAAAAACTTTCCGCCGGTCTTCCGGCTGAAATTGCAAAAAACAATGCAAACTTCAACGGCAGAAAATTCAGTTTCAAGAAAGACGAAACGATGCAGTCCATTGAAGAAAAACTTGCAAAACTGGGAATCCGCAATTTGACAGCCGCCGAAAAGAAGAGTTTTGCAGATATTCTCAAGTCGAACAACAAGAACAAGATTGATGCCTTGAACCGGAATGCGCTTCGCATCGCCGATGCGCGTATCGGAATTACATGGACCACCAAGGGGCATACGCCTCATAATGTCTATATCTTTGCAATCGGCAAAGGCGCGGAACAGTTCTCCGGCGTCCAGCCCAATTCCAATGTCGGCAGGATCATGAAGAGCTTCTACGAAAAGAAATAATCCGGATTCAGAAAAGCCCCGATTGGAAATCCGGGGCTTTTTTCTGTACCGGTTCCGGTTTTTTTACTTGAAATTTTCTTTTGTACAATCTATTTTGAATCATGGAAAAACTGGAAAAGGAGAGAGATGATGAAATTTCAGATGAAATGTCCCCACTGCAACAGTGCAATGGAAGCGGAAGAGGAATGGATCGGACAGGCGGCACAGTGCCCGGTCTGCGACACGGAAATCGTCATACAGAAAAACGAAGCTCCCGTGCCCAGGCTTACTCCTGTTTCCACGGGGGCCGCCGTAAATCCGCCGAATGTCGCTCTGCCTGTGGCGGGAATCGTTTTCCTGTATCTTTTCATGATCATACCATGCACCGGGCTTTTCACCTTTATCATATGCGTAATCCTCTATTTCTGCTGGGCGGCTTCGCAGCCGGAAAAAGCGCGTATCCTCATCAGGCATACTTTGATAGCGGCTCTGATCGGCATCGTCATGGCAGTCATCATACCGTTCACACTGATGGCGGGGATATTCCTGCCTTCCTTCAACAACAACAGGGAAAAAGCCAGGGGAATGGCTTGCACATCCAACATGAAACAGATTATGCTGGCAGTAAAGATGTACAGCGGGGATCATTCCGAGAAATTCCCGGATAAAAGCGGAGCCGCAGGCCTGGAAATGCTGCGGCGGGAAAAATATCTTGACGATCCGCGGGTTTATGTCTGTCTGTCGGCAGGAACCGTTCCTGCTGATGCAGGCGCTCCATTGACGGAAGACCACGTTTCCTACATTTATATCGGCGGTTTTGATGAAAACGGCGATCCCGACCAGGCGGTTCTGTTCTGTCCTCATCATAAAAACTGTGTAAAAATCGGTCTGCTTGACGGCACCGCGACTTCAAAATTCGGAAAGGAATATAATACGGTTCATGGAATACTGGAAAAGGAAGGCATTCTGAAACAGCTCGACAAATTCTCCCCGCAAACACGGGAATATATCAGAAAAAAACTGAAAGAATAATCTCAATCCGCATTTCTGGCATTTCTGACAAATGCGGAACAGAGATTCAGATCAAGCGATCCGTCAAAACTTTTCAGAGCACTGTTGGCGTCCACGGCAAACGGATGGACATGGCGGATCGCTGCGGCAACATTGTCCGGAGTAAGCCCCCCCGCCAATGTCAGAGGAACCGGTGATGAAACTGAAACTGCGGCACTGACATCCCAGTTGTGCGTCATGCCCGTTCCCCCGACTTTCCCGGTTTCACGATCCATTGAATCCAGAAGAACGGCATCCACCAGATCATAATACGGTTCCAGGGGGGGAGTGACCTGCGTACCGAGAACATGGGCTGCATAAATCAGTTTCCCGGCGGGACCCAGATTGTCGCGCAGGACTGCAACTTCTTCCACTGTGCTTCCGCCGTGAAGCTGGATCGTCTGAATGGAAGTCTGTTCCACAATGTCAAGAACTGCATCAGGCGCCGTCAGGTGAGTCACGATTACGGGAACCACATAAGGAGGCAGGAACCCCGCAAGGCGTGCCGCCGTACTTGCCAGAATAAAATCATGTGACGCATGAACCTGTCCGACCAGGAATCCGACGGCGTCGGCGCCTGCTTTGACGGCTGTTTCAAGGTCACGTTCCGTTTTGATCCCGCATACTTTGACGCGCATCAGTGATTGCACTCCCAGATTTTCCGAATCCCGCGTAATGTAAAATCGTCTTTCCCGTCTTCCAGAGCCAGATGTTTCATGAAGAAGTGACGGTCTCCGCCGCAGGCAACCTTGCGGAAAGTTCCTGCCGGAAAGAGTTTTTCCAGAGAAACAAGAATCTCCCTCACAGCACCGACTGCGGCAAGGTCTGTCCCGATCCGCATGGCATCCACCGTATTGCCTCCCGGCACAGCAGGAATGCCATCCGTCATATCGATCAGGGGAAGCTGAGCCGTATAATCATTCAGGGAGCGGCGCAGGAGCATTCTGCCCGGCATAATCGCGCCGCCCATGAATTCCCTGTCTTCCGTCACAACTTCAAAAGTGACGGCTGTTCCGAAATCAATGCAAACTGCCGGCAGTCTGCCATCCGTCAATTGTGCGGCATTTGCCAGACGATCAGCTCCCACAGTCGAAAGGTCCAGCTTTCTGACGGAAAAAGGAAACGTCATTTTCGGGGAAACGACGAATACTCCCGAACACCGGAGAATCTCTGTCACTGCGGGAACGACAGATGCCGCCATTGTCTGACGGGGGTTTTCAATCCATTTTGCAGGAGACTGCATAAAATCCGAAGTGGCAAGAACAACGCGCCGGACAATCGATCCGTCCGGCAGAGAATCAAACACATGGACATGCGTATTTCCGATATTCAGGATCGTCAGATTCTTTTCAGAATGCATTGTTCCGCTTTCTCAGACAAATTTGGCGAGATCCGGCTGTCCGGCAATCAGCTTGACAAGCTCTTTGATCCGCTGTGCCGACTTTGCATTGCAAACCAGAGTCGCATCTTCCGTGGCGACAATGACAAGGTCTTTTACATCAACGGTGGCGATCAGGTGATTCGAGTTGCCGATGATGATACAGTCGCTGGTATCCAGCCCCGCATGAAGACCGCGGACGACGTTGTTGTTCTTTTCCGGCAGGATCTGGTTGCGCATGGAGGTCCAGGAACCCACGTCATCCCAGTCGAAAGCGGCTTCCGCCGTCACGATGTTGTCGGACTTCTCCATGACGGCATAGTCAATCGAAATTTCCGGCGCCGTGTTATAAAGTTCCGTCAGTTTGGACTCGGGAGCACGGGATACATAAAATGCGGAAACCGCCTCATAAAACCGGTACATATCGGGTGCGAATTCTTTCAGGGCGGTCAGCAGCGACGAAAGATTCAGAATGAAGATCCCGCTGTTCCACATGTGTTTCCCGTCGGCGACATAGGCTTCGGAAAGTTCAAGAGAAGGCTTTTCCTTGAATCCGCAGACCTTGCGGAATACGGTTTTGGAGGTGAAATCCATTTTCCCTCCGACCTCGATATAGCCATATCCCGTCATGGGTGCATTCGGCTTGATTCCAATCGTGACAATGTGATGCGTGTCTTCCGCCACAGCCAGGCTGTCCGCCAGAGCATCATAAAATGACGCGGTGTCATTGATGATATGATCCGTCGGGAACAGGCAGAGAACGGGGTCGGGAACCCTTGACATATTCTTGATATATGCCGCGGCATTCGCAATGCACGGTGCCGTATCCTTTCCTTCCGGCTCGCCGATGATGTTCTCCTGCGGCAGATAGGAAAGCAGGGAACGCATCGGAGCCACATAGTTCGTATTCGTGACCACAATGATATGCGAATGATCAAAGATGGCGGAAAGCCGCTCTATGGTCTGCTCGATCAGCGTCAGATTCCCCAGAAGCCGCAACAACTGTTTCGGATTGGAAAGACGGCTCTGCGGCCAGAACCGTTCTCCCTTGCCGCCCGCCATGACAACTGCATAGGCACGGGCATTCTTTTCCTTTTCCATACAAACTCCAGTCTCAATAATTTTCAGCTGCTTCCGAGTTTTTCAATAATGGTGATCATCGGCATGAACAACGCGATCACGATGCCGCCGACGATCACAGCAAGACCGACCATCATGATCGGTTCAATCATGGATGTCAACGCACTCACGGCATTATCGACTTCTTCGTCGTAGGTATCGGCAATCTTGTCCAGCATTTCAGGAAGTTTACCGGTTTCTTCACCGACCTCGATCATACTGATCACCATTTCCGGGAAGATTTTCGTCGCCTGAAGCGGCGGCGCCATGCCTTCTCCTTCCTTCACCGCTTCATACACTTTAACTACTGCGCGGGAAACAACTTCATTGCCGGAGGTTTCCTTCACAATAGTCAATGAGTTCAGAACCGGCACACCGGACCCCATCAGCGTACCGAGGGTCCGCCCGAATTTTGAAATGGCTGATTTAGAGACAATCGGTCCGAACAGCGGCATATTGTATTTTGCCCAGTCAATGTAAAAACGCAGGAAAGGAATCTTGAGGATGATTTTTATCAGAATGACAAGTGCGATAATGCCGCCGACCATAATCAGCGCCTGTTCCGACATGAATTTACCGATGGCAATTACAATCTGAGTCAACATGGGAAGTGGCTCCCCTTCCAAAAGTTCCGTAAACATCTTTTCAAATTTCGGAACGATGAAAATCATTAATCCGGAACAAATGATACCGGCAACACACAGCACGATGATCGGGTAAACCATTGCCGATTTGACCTTTCCTTGAATCTTGGCGGCTTTTTCCATGAACATCGCCAGTCGGTCCAGAATCAGTTCCAGCTTACCGGCTGCCTCGCCGGCACGGATCATGTTCAGATAAAGTTTATCAAAAGATTTCGGATGCTGGGCAAGCGCTTCGGAAAATGTGGCACCGCCCTCCACGGAAGCCGCAGCCTCCTCCAGAGTCTTTTTGATTGCAGGATTCTTGGACTGCCGGGAGAGTGTTTTCAAAGAACGGATCAGCGGCAGGCCGGCTTCCAGAAGAATTGCCATCTGGCGGGTCACAACCGTCAGGTCCTTGGTCTTGATGACCATCGGCCCCAGACTGATGTTCATATTGAACCCGCCGCCTTTGCCTCCCTTGCCGCCACCGCCTTTGCCGGCTTTGGCTCCGCCGCCTTTCGTGGCGGATTTGATGGAAGTAGGAAAGAGTCCCTGATTCTTCAGAAAAGTTGCGACTTCCTCTTCACTTCCCGCTTCTTTTTTGCCCTTCTGCTCCTTACCATTGGAGTCCATCGCAGTGTACTGGTATAATGGCATTTCTCATTCTCCTCAGGGGTTATGTATATCTTAAAACTTCTTCCATTGTAGTCTCGCCGTTCAATACCGCCTGAATCCCGTCTTCACGCATTGTAATCATTCCCAATTCGCGTGCCTTGTCGCGCAGGACGACAGTCGGCGAACTCTGCAAAACCAGGTCAATCAACTGGGAATGCATGACAAATATTTCCGTAAGAGCCTTACGTCCCTTGTAGCCGGTGTTATTGCAGTTCTGGCAGCCCTTGCCATAGTAGAACTTGTTGTCGCCCACATCCGCACGGTCAAGGCCGAGCAGCATCAAATCCTCATCCGTCGGCACAAACGATGCCTTGCACCTCGGACAGATACGCCGGATCAGGCGCTGCCCCACGACTCCCTGAAGGGAGCTTGTAATGAGGAATGGTTCCACTCCCATATCAATCAGACGCGTTACCGTTCCGGCAGCATCGTTGGTGTGCAGTGTACTGAATACAAAGTGTCCGGTAAGAGATGCTTCGACAGCCATTCGGGCGGATTCCAGGTCGCGGATCTCGCCAAGCATGATGATATCGGGGTCCTGGCGGAGGAAAGCGCGGAGGGCGCGGCCGAACGTCATGCCGATCCCCTCGTTGATCGGCAGCTGGATAATACCTTCCAAATCGTATTCCACAGGGTCTTCCGCAGTCAGGATTTTGTCTTCTGTCTTATTGATTTCCTTCAACGCGGAGTACAGTGTCGTCGTTTTTCCGGAACCCGTCGGGCCCGTCACAATAAAGATTCCATTCGGCAGCTGAATGATATCACGTATTTTGGCAAGGTTTTCCGGGCGGATGCCGAGCGCATCAAGATCAAGATTCACAACGGAACGGTCAAGAACGCGAAGCACAACCGATTCCCCGTATTGCGTCGGCAGAGTAGATACACGCAAGTCGATCGGCTTGCCGCCCACTTTAAGTTGAATACGTCCGTCCTGCGGACGGCGGCGTTCGGAAATGTTCAGGCCGCTCATAATCTTGACGCGGCTGATGACCGGAAGAGCAAGGTTCTTCGGAGGAGGCGCCATTTCATAGAGCGCACCGTCGATACGGCACCGGATTTTGAATTCCTTTTCAAACGGCTCGAAGTGAATATCCGAAGCCTTGTCTTTGATCGCCTGATACATGATCGCGTCCACGAACTTGATGATCGGCGCTTCGTTCGCCTGCGCCTCCAGCTGGTCTGCACTCTGCTCGGAAACCTCATCCTCTTTGAGTTCCGCCTCATCAAGATTCAACTCAGCCAGCATGTCATGCATGGTCGCCGTGACGTCAATCGGATAGAATTTTTCAATCGCGGCATCCACCTGCCCTTCAGGGGCAATAATCTGATTGACATCCCTGCCGACGATGAAGCGAAGTTCGTCCACCGCCTGATAATTCAGTGGATCGCGTAAAATCACACTCAAAGTGGTTCCATCGAATGCAAGCGGAACGGCACCAAGCATACGTGCCGTATTTCCGTCAATCATTCTGATGATTTCCTTGGGAGGATCTTCTTCGATGGCGGCAGCACGGACTTCAAGTCCCAGGCTCCGCCCGATCGCCTCAAGAATATCCATCTCCGTCAGAAGCCCGAAATCAATGATCACTTCCTTCAGCGATTTGCCGTTGCGCTCCTGCTCCTCTTCCACTTCCTTCATCTGTTCTTCGGTAACGAGGTTGTCACCGATCAGGATATCTTTCAATGTCTCACTTTCGGAATCCAGCATTTTTCCATCTTCTCCATCTTCCGGCTGCGCTTATTCCGCATCGCCAATTGTAGTTGCAATCACTTCTGAAAGTGTCGTTGTGCCCGCCGCCGCTTTCCGAAGACCGTCTTCACGAAGTGTCAGCATACCGCCTTTCCGCGCGGCATCCCTGATCACGTCAGCGGAACACTTCGTATAGATCAGGTGCTGAATCTCCTCGCCGACAAGGAAGATTTCATAAATTCCGAGGCGTCCCTTGTAACCGGTTCCGCCACATGCGGGGCATCCACGCCCTTTCAACAATGTCGCAGTATCCATGAACTTTTCATCAAGCCCCAGCAGACGGATTTCATTCGGTGTCGGCTTTGTCGGTTCCGCACAGTTCTTGCAGACACGGCGCAGAAGACGCTGTGCCATAATCGCTTTGACGGCGGAGGCAACAAGGAACGGCTGCACCCCCATATCAATCAGACGCGTTACCGCACTCGGGGCGTCGTTGGTATGCAGCGTGCTGAACACCAGGTGTCCTGTAAGCGACGCATTGATTGCGATCACGGCAGTTTCCATATCGCGGATCTCACCGACCATGATGATATTGGGCGCCTGGCGGAGCATGGCTCGCAGGGCGTTTGCAAAAGTCATCTTCGCGATCGGATTCACCTGAACCTGATTGATGCCGGCAAGCTGATATTCCACCGGGTCCTCCACGGTAATGATCTTGCGGCTCGGGGTATTGATCGTATTCAGGAACGCATAAAGACTGGTCGTTTTTCCGGAACCCGTCGGACCCGTCACAAGGAACACGCCGTCCGGCATGTTGATGATTTTGTTGATTTTCGCCTGATCGTCCGCATAGAATCCGAGCTGCGGAATCTCAAGCTGAATGCTCGACTTGTCAAGGATTCGCATGACGATACTTTCGCCGTGCGTCGTCGGAATCGTTGATACGCGCAGGTCAATGTCGCAACCTTTCACACGAAGCTGGATGCGTCCGTCCTGCGGCAGACGCTTTTCCGAGATGTCCAGCCGGGACATGATTTTGATTCGGCTGGTGATATTCGCCTGAAGATATTTCGGCGGGCTTTCCATGACGCGAAGCGCTCCGTCGATACGGTAGCGGATGCGATAAGTCTTTTCAAGAGGTTCAAGGTGAATATCCGAGGCTTTCAGCTTAAATGCTTCGACAATGATCAGGGTCACAAGGCGGATAATGGGAGCGTCGTCCTCGCTTGCACCGCCTTCCTCGGCGGCTTTCTGGGTAATCTGCTCCACAGCCTCCATTTCGCTCATTTCCTCAAGGAAAGCGTTTACCGAGGCTTCCTGTGTGGAAAAGTATTTGTCTATGACGGTCTTGATCTGGTCCATCGGAGAAATCACGGCATCGACATCGCACTTCAGCAGGAAGCGGATGGAGTCCAGCGTCGCCATATCGGTCGGATCGCTCATTGCAATGGTAAGCACATCGTCATGTTTCATGACGGGAACGATTTTATACTGCTGGACGATTTCGCGGGGAACAGTTTCAAGCACTTCCGCAGGAATCCGGTAAGTGGAAAGGTCCAGAACCTCCAGACCGTATTGCTGGGCGAGCATGGAAATCATCTCAAATTCATCGACATACTTGAGCTGTTTCAACGCATCGATGATATTGATCTGCCCATCCTGCTCCGCTACTTTCTTCCAGCCCTCACTGACCTGCTCCTCAGTGACCATCCCGTTTTCCTGGAGCAGTTCCAAAATGAAGTCAGTGTTTTGTGCCATTACAATACCTCACATATCCATATTATTTCTATCATACAACAAAAATAAGCTTCTTTTCCTGATTTTTCAAGCGGGAAATAACGTTTTGAATATGAATCATGCAAGAATCTTGAAGTTTTATAAGAAAAAACAGCCGCGAACGTGTCGTTTACGGCTGTTTTCCTGAAAAAACGTCTTTTTCAAAAACCGAGTTCCGGCTGGGAAATTCCCCAGTTTTCATCCTCTCGTTCTTCGTGATTACTCTCCGGCGCAGGCGCAGCCGCGGGCGGTGCTCCCGCCGTCTCCTTTTTCGCAGTTTTCTTCGGAGCTTTCTTTTCCGCAGCCGGTTCTCTGCCTGATTCTTTCTGCTCCGCCTCCGTTTCTTCGGGGGGAAGCTCCGTCATCGGTTCTTCTTCCGGCGGAACACTGAGCAGCTCGTTTTCACCATCGTCCTCGGAACCGTCCAGATACTGCAGGAACGTGATTTTCAGAAGTTTCCGGGGAAACAGGAGCATGCCTCCGGCACGGGCGGAACGCAACGGCGCATCGGAAAGATTGACCGTCTGGACTTTCCTCGCTTTGATCGGCGTATCGATCCGGCATTCATAAAGAGCATTCGGGCGCGGCGTAATCAGCTCAAGACGGCATCCGTCGGGACAGATCCGGTATTCCTTGTCCTTGATGAATTTATCTATCGAACACCGCTTGTAATAGACTTTGCCTGTCTTGGTATCGGAATACACAACGCCGAAAACCGTGGTTTTATCGTATTTCCGGAACTCATAGAGACGGTCGATGAAAATCTTCTCCGGAATGTCGATGACCTTGTAAACGCCCTTGCGCTCCACACAGAGCAGATGGTCGAACTCGTTGCAGACCACCACATCGTCGCTTTTGACATTGGTTCCGATGTAGCACCCGCCTTTATCCCAGCCGACCCGGATATTATTCAGCGCAACGGCGCTCTTGTCGATCTTTTCGAACCCGTCCAGCTTAATCTCGGTGCGGCGCGGGAAAAACTTCCCGTATTTGTCAATGAGCCCCTGAAGGTACTTGATCGTATAGGCTTTGATCCGTTTCAGATTCTTTTCCGCTTCATTCAAAGTTTTCTGAAGCAGCTCGATCTGTTCCCGGTTTTCATTGATCTCGAATGCGGAAATGCGGCGGATCGGGATTTCAAGCAGTTTTTCGATCTCGCTGTCCGGCACTTCGCCGCGGGAAAGCTGTTCGAGGCGCGCCATGAAATCCGCGGACATCGGCATGATATGCGGGCCGTTTACGATGTTTTCGTGAAGCTTCTCGACAATCGGGAACCACTCTTTCAACATCAGTTCCCGTGTCTTGCACTTCTCGATCCTTTTATAGATGCCTTCCTCAATGAAGATCTGGGCAAGCGTCCTCGCCAGAATTTTATCAAGGCACTTCCCCGCTTCGATCTGAAGCTCGTACTTCAAATACATCACGAGCTTGTCGGTATTGCGCCGCAGGATGTCGCTGATCGTCATGCGCACCGGACGGTTGTCCATGATGACCATAGGGTTGCACGACACGCTCATCTGGCAGTAGGTGTAGGCATACAAAGCATTCAATGCTTTCTTCGGATCATAACCGCGCAGGGGCGTCAGCTGGATGTCGATCTTTTCCGCCGTGTAATCTTTGAACGAGGCAATTTTGATTTTGTTTCGGTTGACCGCCGCCTCAATCGTATCCATCAGCTTGTTCGTATTGGTCGCGGCGGGAATTTCACGCACAATAAGGATACGCCCGTCGATTTCGATTTTTGCCCGGATCACAAGCTTGCCCATGCCGTCTTCATACTTCGAGACATCCATAATGCCCCCCTGCGGAAAATCGGGGTAAAGCGTGAAAGGTTCATCCTTGAGGATCGCGATCTGGGCTTGGAGAAGCTCGTTGAAATTGTGCGGCATGATGCGCGTATTGGTTCCTACGGCAATGCCGTCCGCTCCCATCAGGAGCACAGTCGGGATTTTCGACGGCAGGCAGACCGGTTCCCGGTTGCGTCCGTCATAGGAATCGATGAACTCCGTGATATCCCTGTTGAACAGCACATCTCTTGCAAGCGGCGTGAGACGGCACTCGATATAACGCGGCGCCGCGGCGGGGGACCCCGTGATGATATTGCCGAAGTTCCCCTGTTTCTCAATATAGGTTTCCTTATTGGCGAGATTGACCAGAGCATCCCCGATCGAAGCGTCGCCGTGAGGATGGTATTTCATGGTCTCGCCGATAATGTTGGCGACCTTATGAAAGGAACCATCGTCTTTTTCAAACAAAGCCCACAGAATACGGCGCTGGACGGGCTTGAGTCCATCGTCTACATCGGGAATTGCGCGATCCTTGATGACATAGGAGGCGTATTCAATGAAATTCTGGTCCATCATCGCGCGCAGGCGCGAGTTGGAACCGGTCTGGACGGACGCGGATTCCACTCCTTCGGAGTCTTCCTCCTCGTCCTGCACAGCTTCTGCGTTCTCCGCCCGAGGCGCGGCATCTTCCGGCATTTCCGCTGCAATTTCCTCGTTTTCCACTGCCGGGGAGACGGTTTTCCGCGCCTTTGCCTTCTTCGTATTTTTTCTGCCTTTGGGAGCCATAATGATTACACCAGATTATTGACAATGTGTTCCCAGCGTTCGGGATTATTGTCGCCCATATAGAATTTGAGCATTTCACTGATTCCCTTGGAATGCTCGATCGTGACCTTCTCCAGCTTGATGTCGTCGCCGATGAACTGCCCGAACTCCTTCGGGGAGATTTCACCAAGACCTTTGAACCGTGTTATTTCCGCTCCTTTGCCGAGCTTCTTCGCCGTTTCGTCGCGTTCCTCCTCCGAGTAGCAGTAATGTGTCTCTTTCTTGTTCCGGACACGGAAAAGAGGCGTTTCAAGAATGTAGAGGTGCCCCGAAAGAACCAGCGGCTCGAAAAAGGTCAGGAAAAATGTAATCAGCAGATTCCGGATGTGAAGCCCGTCCACGTCGGCGTCGGTTGCGATAATGACCTTCGCATAACGCAGATTGTCGATATCCTCCTCAATATCCAGAGTATGCACGATATAGAAAAACTCTTCGTTCGTGTAAACCGTGTCCAGCTTCAGGCCGTAGCAGTTCAGAGGCTTGCCGCGGAGCGCGAAGACTGCCTGATACATGGGATTGCGGCTCTGTTCCAGTGAACCGCCTGCCGAGTCGCCCTCAGTCAGGAAGATCATGGTCTGGTCGGCAAATTTGGAACGGTCGCCGAAGTGATGCTTGCAGTCTTTCAGCTTGCTGTTGCGCAGACTCATGCGTTTGGACATTTCGCGCCCTTTTTTCTGGACGGCTGAAATCTCCTTGCGGAGTTCTTCATTGCGTTTGACCTTTTCCAGCAGGAGATTTGCATCATCCGTGTGACGGTGCAGGTAGTCCACAACCGCCTGTTTCACGGTTCCGACGATCCATCCCTTGATATCCGTATTGCCGAGTTTGTTCTTGGTCTGCGACTCGAACATGGGGTCCTGAAGCTTGATTGCGATGGACCCCACGATGCCGTCGCGCAGGTCGCGCCCGTCGTAATCCTTGCCGGAATATTCATTCACCGCACGGAGCACGCCTTCCTTGAACGCGGAAAGATGAGTCCCTCCGTCCGAAGTGAACTGCCCGTTGACGAAGGAATAATACTTTTCACCGAAATCATTGGTATGGCAGAGCGAAAATTCCAGTGTCTTGTCCTTGTAATGAATGATCGGATACAGGCTTTCGCCGCCGACCTCATTGTTGACAAGATCCATCAGTCCGTTTCTGGAATAATAACGCTGGTTGTTGAAGTAAAGAGAAAGCCCGCTGTTAAGGAACGCATACATCCAGAGGCGGCGCTCCACATATTCCAGCTTGATGTTGTACTTCGGAAACAGCTTGCCGTCCGGGATGAACTTCACAAACGTGCCGTTGCGCTCCCCGGTTGCGCCGTCTTCCTCGTTGACCAGTTTCCCCTGAACGAAATCGGCGCGTTTGTATTTCCCGTCGCGATAGGAAACGGCGGTAAAGGATTCGGAAAGGGCATTGACCGCTTTCGTGCCCACGCCGTTGAGCCCGACGGAGAACTGGAACACATCCGTATTGTATTTCGCGCCGGTATTGATCTGGGAAACGCAGGCAACCAGTTTGCCGAGCGGAATGCCGCGTCCGTAGTCGCGGACGGACAACTCATTCCCGTTGATTGAAATATCAATACGGCGTCCGTTGCCCATGATGTATTCGTCAACACTGTTGTCAATGACTTCCTTCAGAAGCACATAAATGCCGTCGTCCGGGTGCGAACCGTCTCCCATGCGCCCGACATACATGCCGGGACGCAGCCGGATATGTTCAAGGGAATCAAGGGTTTTGACCTTGCTCTCATCGTAAGCGCCCGCGGCGGAATTCTGAAGTAGATCCGTATCGTCTCTGTTATCCTGCATAAGCTCCAAATCCTGATATTCAACCTGATAATATAACCCGTTTTCCCGCTTTTTTCAAATCGGATATTTCTCAATCCGGGAAAGCCGCTTTTCGTGACAACAGGGACACAGGCATCCGCAGATGCCTGCAAAGCGGAAAATTACAGTTCGATTTCAATCTTTCCGCGCATTTCCATGACCTTGGAAAGAGCCTCGTCCGTATCTTTCCCGCGCGCAAGCAGAACGCCGAGCCTGCGGTGTCCGTTGAGTTCCCCTTTGCCGAACAGGCGGATCGATGTATCGGGCATCGTCAGGGCGGCGTCCACGTTTTTGAACTTCACGGACCGGGAAACACCGTCCGCGACAATCGCCTTGGACGCGCTCGGGCCGTGAAACGCGATGTTCGGGATCGGAAGCCCGAGAATCGCTCTTGCATGAAGCGCGAACTCGGAAAGGTCCTGCGAGATCAGCGTCACCATGCCGGTATCATGGGGGCGCGGACTGACTTCGCTGAAAATCACCTGATCGCCCTTGACGAACATTTCGACACCGAAAATGCCGCGTCCCCCAAGACCGTCCGTGATTTTCTTCGCAATCTCCTGCGCCTTTGCCTTTGCCGCCGGAGTCATCGCCTGCGGCTGCCACGATTCCTGATAATCTCCATTGACCTGGTGATGCCCGATCGGTTCAAGGAAACTCGTCCCTCCGACATGACGCACCGTCAGAAGCGTAATCTCGTAATCGAAGTCTACGAATCCCTCCACGATCACCTTGCCCGCACCGGCGCGCCCCCCCTCCTGCGCGATTTTCCAGGAATTGTCGATGTCCGCTTCGGTTCTGATGACGCTCTGCCCGTGTCCGGAGGAGCTCATGATCGGCTTGACGACACATGGTATGCCGACCTCTTTCACGGCACTCCTGAATTCTTCATAGGTCGCGGCGAATTCATATCTGGAAGTCGGCAGCCCGAGTTCTTCGGCGGCGAGACGGCGGATTCCTTCCCGATTCATGGTAAGGAATGCGGCGTTGGCGGTCGGGATGACATGATATCCTTCTTTTTCCAGCTTGAGCAGCTCGGGTGTTGCGATTGCTTCCACCTCGGGAACGATATAGTCCGGTTTTTCGAGTTCGACCACCCTGCGGAGTTCCTGCGGGTCCAGCA
>DXVA01000007.1:26833-34429 GCA_019408975.1 Lentisphaeria bacterium
GCATATTGATGACATGGCTGCGGTGCGCAACCTGCATTCCGGGTGCATTCGCATAACGGTCCACGGCGATCACCTCCACGCCGAGACGCTGCATTTCGATCACGACTTCCTTGCCGAGCTCGCCTGCGCCGAGAAACAAGACTTTAGTAGCTGAAGGGGTCAATGCTGTTCCGATTTCCGTCATTTTCATTTCCTCAAAGGTTATATCAGTTAAAAAACAGGATGACAAAAAATAGCGTTAAAATCTTTTTTTTCAAATCTTTTCCGGAAAAATACCTTCTTCCGGCACTGGAACCTGCAATGTGAATCCGGTTCTGCCGCGCCGGCGGTACTGCAGCGGGGAACAGCGGTACTTCATACGGAAACGCTGGTAGAAATAGATGCTGCTGACGAAACCGCACTGCTCCACGATCTCGCCGATGGAACATTCCGAGCGGATCAGCAGTTCTTCGGCAAGTTTCATCCGCTGTTCAAGAAGAAACTGGACAGGCGAAAGCTGGTAGAGTTTTCCCCATTCACGGTAAAAAGTGCGGCGGCTGAAACCATACTCTTTCACCAGAGTATTCAGGTTGATTTTTTCGTGCAGGTGAGATGCCAGCCAGGAAGCGATGTCATGGATTTTCAGATTGATCCTGTGCCGTTCTTCCGCCCTCGCCCTGAACTCAACCAGAAGCTCGGTAAACAGCCGGATCGCCAACTGGTCGAGACGGTCCGCCGTGCCGGGGCGGTAAAGGTGTTTCAATTCCAGCCGTATTTCTTCAATGATGTTCTCCACGGATTTCGTAATCCGGATGCCGTCCATGCTGTCCAGTCCAAGATTACGGAACGCTTCGGCACAGGATGCATCATAAGTAAAGAAAATCTCGTCGTGCACCCTTGCCTGAATGGTTTGGATCACGGTTCCGGGCCAGATGATTCCCAGTTTGTCTTTACCGGAGGAATGAACCAGTCTGCCGTTGACTTCTGAGACTCCGCCTGCTTTGAAGTTGAATGTCAGACAGACAAAAATCCTGTTGATCAAAGTCTGCCGGTGGATATAGACATGTTCCGGCATCCAGCCGATTTCTTTCAGGCGGAACGGAAAATTCAGCAGCCGCTTCAATTTTTCCAGATTGTAAGTATGCTTTTCCATTTTATTTTCTCTTTGGCACAATCACTTAATCTTTTGACACGATTGCATCTTGCCGGAATTGCTTTTTTCACTATAATATATCACAACTGTCACAAAATGAAAAGGACTTTGAAATGACAACAGAAACATCCCGTTCCAATCCGGTCTATTCCGCCCCGGAATTTCGCGGAGAAACTTCAATGAGCGCTCTTCTTGATCCCGCCTGCTGGATCAATGTACCACGCATCCGGCGGTTCCGGGTCAGGAAGACTGACAACTTTCTGACTGCCGGAGACATGACTGCGATGGCAGCCCATAAGAATGGCATGATCTATATTTATGCGGAATGCGACAGGGATGACGGGATTGTCCCTGAAATGCAGGAACGTTATACCGAATGGACAATAGACAATGCCCTTGAGATTTTCATAGAATCGGAAGAAAACCTCCGCCAGTTTGTCCTCAATGCCCGGGGCGCGCTCTGCTGTTACGGTTACACCAATGGAGTGTCTCAGGAGGAAGTTTCCCCCGAAGGCATCCGCATCGAGGGGCGGCGGGAAACGGGTAAGTGGAAACTTGTCGTTGCCATTCCTCTCCGGCTTTTCGAGTCACCGGAGCTGAATTTCAACATCCGCTTCATTCTTCCCGGCACATCCTCGCAGTACTGCGAGATGAACAACGGTACAGAGACATTTCCGATGGCGCCGCTTCGAATGGTTCCGGCGATGAGTCATGAAGAATGTCTGAAAAACGAGCAGGATTTCAATTCCGCTTACCGGAATGCGCTGGACAATCTGGCATCCGATCCCGATATGGCAACCCTTTTGAAAGTTGCCGACTACTGCAAGTGGGATATTGCCGCCATACGGACTCTTTATACTTCAATCTGCGCCCGGTCTTCCACTCCGGAAAAACAGGAAAAGGAGTATGTCGCGCTCCGCAAGGAATACAGTCGCTTCCAGCGGAAGCTTCTGCCGGAAATCAATCTGAAAATGGAATTGGCACCGGGACCGCTGACCGTTGATTTCTCCATATCGAAAGGCAGAATACGGGCAATCAACGGAACCAATCTCGGGCCGCGTCTCTCCGGACAGACACTGGACAACTTCAATGACTGCTTCAAAGCTCTGCATTTTTCTTACATGCGCACACACGACGCACCGCTGGACAATCCGGGAATGCGCCTCGGGGACACAAGCCTGATTTTCGCGAACTGGCACGACGATCCTTCCGATCCGCAGAATTACTATTTTGAACCGACGGACGATTACCTGCTCAATACGATCGCACAGGGAACGGACATAGTCTACCGTCTCGGAGTCAGCATTGAACACTCAATCAGAAAATATGCGGCGGTTGCTCCGAAAGATTACGCGAAGTTCGCGGAAATCTGCGCGGGCGTGATCCGTCATTACAACAAGGGCTGGGCGGACGGGTATCACCTGAACATCAAATACTGGGAAATCTGGAATGAGCCGAATTGTGTCCCGCAGATGTGGGAAAAGTCGATGGACGACTATTACAAGATGTATGCTGTCGTGGCGAAACGGCTGAAATCCGAGTTCCCGGAAATCAAGATCGGCGGACTCGCAACCACACATCTGAATCAGGAATACATCATGTCGTTCCTCAGTAAATGTATTGCTGAAAATGCTCCCGTGGACTTCATTTCATGGCACAAATACGGGTCTGTGATACAGGATTTCGTTGCAGAACCGTTCCGGGCGAGAGCACTGCTGGATGCATTCGGGTTCCGGCAGACGGAACTGCACCTCAATGAATGGCATTACTTTCCCTGCTCATGGAGTGCGATCCGCAGCACTTCAGAAAGCAGACGCCACTGGCTCACCGCTTCCGAAGGGATGCAGGGAATCGACTCGGGAGCCTTCAATACAACGCTCCTTACCCGCTGGCAGGACACCCCGCTTGATCTCTCCAATTATTACGCAACGGGGCTCCTGACATGGGGACTGCGCGATGCTTACGGCGGGTTGAACAAGAACTATTACTCATTTCTTGCGTTCGGGGCAATGCTTTCCTGCCCTGAACGTGCCGTCGTAACAACCGGCGATGAAAATATCGCTCTCCTTGCCGGTCACGACGGCAAAGGCGGGGCGGCGATTCTGATTTCCTGTTTCAAAGACGGAAAAACGGAAATTGAACTCGAAATCAAAGGGATACCATCTATTTCCAAACTCAAAGCACAGGTGCTTGACGCAAATCGCAATCTGGAGGAAACCGGAACATCCGTCGCGGGAAACCGGATTACGCTTAAAAAAGAACCGGGCTCCACTGTATTCCTGCTGACATTCCGCATTCAATAAGGAAAACGCCGGATGGAAGGGAGCGGCGTGACCAGCCCTTCCGTCTTTCAATTATTGATAAAATCAATTCCGTCCATTGATTTTATCAATATGACATTTCAATGAAAACTGCTTATATTATGCCGTTCAAACAAACGGAGGTGCGGCATGGCTGACAAAGCAGGTATGATACGGTGGTTTCTTGAAGAACTGCCGGGATTGCGGGAAAGCGGGATCATTAATCCGGACACTGAGGAAAATTTGAAAGGCTATTATCTGGCGAGACTTGCCGCGGCGCCGTCTCCGCAGAAATATTTTCTGCTGGCGCTGTCGATCATCGGCGGGCTTCTCATCGCCGCGGGAACGGTTCTGATTTTCAATTACAACTGGGATATCCTCGGGAAAAATCTTCAGATCGCGGTTTCCTTTCTTCCGCTTGCAGCGGCATTCTGCCTCTCGGTTTTTACGCTTGCCGGAAGACGCGGACAGGCATGGAGGGAGTGTTCCGCACTGGCTACCGCCGCGGGCGCTTCCATCGCCGTCGCCCTCCTGTCGCATATTTACCATACCGGCGGAGATTTCAGGGAGTTCATGATGCTGATCCTGCTTTTCTCCGTTCCGCTGATTTATCTTTTCAACAGTATCTCCCTGACAGCCGTTTACAGCATCATGCTGTTCAGCCAGATTTCATGGCGAACCGATCAGGCAGTATGCCTTGCCTTGCTCGGCGCCGTCCTGCCGATGATCCTCTACCACCTGATGAAAGAAAACAGCCCTTACCGGAAAGTCATGCGCTACATTGTCATGGCCTGCACCCTGTTCGGACTGTCCATCTTCTCCGGCAAGGAGACACTGACGCTCTGGTACACCGCCGCTTCGCTGTTCTTTCTCTGCGGGCTTCGCGTCTATGAACGGAAAGAAAACATGTGGGGCAATCCCTGGCTGGTTCTCTCTTTTGCCACGTTGACGGTTCTTCTGGGAATCGGCAGTTCCGGAGTCTGGACCTGCATTCCCTTCCCCGAAGGGAAGATCATCACGATATACGGCTTGTTTACGGGGCTGCTTCTCGCCGCCTTTGCCGGAGTCTTTGCATATGATGCCGTCAAAAAGCGAATCACGCCGGAACGCATTCTGCCGGCAGCCGTCATACTTGCGGCATTTTTTTCCGGAACTGCCGGAGGTTCCGTCGCATTCCAGGTCATGATGAACATCCTGCTTGCGCTGTTCGGTTTTATTCTCCTGCGGAACGGCTGGATACATCGGAAAATGCTGCCGTTCAACGGGGGATTCATCATGATCGCAACTCTGCTCGGATGCCGTTTCTTCGATTCCGGTTTAGGGGTCCTGCCGCGCGCAGGGCTTTTTATCCTGCTCGGAATCGGATTCATTGTTTCCAATATGATTCTCTCCCGCAGAATCAGAAAGGAGGTTTCCCATGTTTAAGTTGAAAAAAGACCAGTTCCGTTTGATCTGCTACCTGATCGTTTTCTGCGCCATCGCTTCTTTTCCCGTGAGGCAGATTCTTGCTTTTGAATATCCCGGAATCCCGCCGAAAGAATATTTCTTTGAAACGGAAATCTATGATCCCTACGATCCGATGCGCGGACGTTATGTTCAGCTGAATTTCAGAAACAGGCAAGTTTTTCTGGCGAAGAAGAATACCGCTGTTACCGGTTATATGGAAAACTGTTTTGCAGTGCTTGATACCGACAAAGACGGCAATGCGGTCATTACCGACTTGTGCAGGACGAGAAAAGAAATTCCGCACGGCAAGGATTACCTGCGTGTGAAATATCGTGGTTTTCACTATGAGTGGGATTCGAAAAACCAAAAAACAAAAGAGATCGGATGTCACTCCATTGAATTGCCGTTCCAGCGTTTTTACATGAATGAAAACCTTGCTCCTGAGGCGGAAAATCTGGTGCGGAAATATACGCGCAGAAAAAACGAAGTGCGGCTCAAGGTCAAGGTATATTCCAACGGCGGATTTTCCGTAGACGATCTGCTTGTCAAGGGGCGGCCGATCCGGGAACTGATCCGGAACGGAAAATAAGTTTCAACATTGTGCAAGGATTTTCCGTGCCACTTCGGCGTTGCGGATTTCGAGCCCGAACTTCTCCGCAATGGCAAAGGCGTCTTCGATGTTGCCCCAGACATCTTCCGGACGATGTGCATCGGACCCTGCAACGGTTTTCACTCCGTATTCCGCGGCAAGCTCCCAGAACGGAAGCCATGGGTACGGAGGGCGTTTCCCCTCCGGCGTATCCACAGGCGGCTTGCGCAATCCATAGGCGTTGATTTCGAGCGGAATATCCAGTGCCAGGGACGCTTCGCAAATATCTTTGTATGCGGCTTTCAGATCGGGCGTCCAGCGTTCGCAGTTGATCGCCGTGATATCGGGATGCGCAATGTAGGAAACAAGTCCCGTTTCCATGACCCGGAGCGTCTCTTTCACGAACCTGCAAACCGTTTCCGCCGAGAACGGTTTTTCAAAGTTCAGGTAACGTGCGGGCATACCATTTTCCGCAGGCAGGAAATGAGCCCCGGCGATCATGTAGTCCAGATTCAGTTTTTCGAGAAATTCCTCACGGTAGAATGCGGCTCCGAGCACCGGGCGGTAATCAATTTCCAGACCGGCGAGAATCGTCAGCTGCGGGAATTTCTGTTTTGCGTCTTCGATCTCTTTTCTGTAATCGGGCAGTTCGGTGAAATCCATCCGCGATGAGGCGTATTCCGCATCCGGGAACGGGGAATGATCGGAAAAACCGAGAATCGAAATTCCCGCTTTCAGGGCGGCTTCGCAGTAATCGGCAATATTTCCTTTTGCATGTTTGCAGCGACAGGTGTGCGTATGAAGATTGACACGCGGGACTTTCATTTGCGGATTCATTTCCATGACTCTTTTTTTAATTCAGCAGATTCCTGTAATATACGCCGTAAAGGAAGTTCTGTCAAAGCCCTCTTCCGTTTCAAAACCTTTTTTGCGCAAAAGCGCAAAAAAAGACGCAAAGATCAGATCATACTATCCCGTATGTACTTTGCGTCCCTGTTTTATCCTGAGATTCGACTTACTTTTTCAGCTTTTCAATCATCAGGCGGGCGACTTTATGCCCGGAAAGGAGCATTCCGCCGAAAATGGGGCCCATGCGGTAGCCGCCGGCGACATTGTTCGCACTCATTCCGCAGGCGAAAAGCCCCGGGAAATATTCCTGAGTGTTTTCAACGGTCTGTGCTTCGCCGTTATCGACCCACATCGGCTTTTCGCCGAGAATGCCGCCGGTGGGAGTCGCAAGCTTGATCTGCGCCTTCTCCGCGGCAAGGTGAATGATCTCGCTCGGATGCCCCGTTCCGTCAAGAACCGCTTTGGCTATCACGGTCAGGGGATCGACATGCATTCCAAGACGCTCCACCGGAGTCCAGTTGATCACAAGCCCGTTGACCTTGCCTTCCTTGAATACGATGTCTTCCACGCTTACGGAGTTGAACAGTTTGGCGCCGGATTTCAGTGCGCCGAAGATCAGACCGCTCGCCATTTCGACGGAGTCCAGCGTATAATAGCCGGGAGCGTCCGGAATCGGACGGTGCGTGATATGGAATGCATCGAGCAGATAGATCGCATCTTCCTGAACCACGACTTCATTGAAAAGCATCCCGCCGCCCCAGGTACCTCCGCCTGGAGCGAGTTTGCGTTCAAAGATTGCGACTTTGAGCCCTGCATCGCTCAGGTAGCGCGCAGCGACAAGGGCGGACGGCCCGCCTCCGACGATTGCGACATCCAGAGTCAGATGATCCAGCAGTTTTTCGGAGAAGCTTCTGATGATTGCCGACGAGATCACATTTTCGATTAACATTTCGACTTCCTTTCTTTCGATTCCGGCATCCGGCGGGAAGTCAGGAGAATCTGAACGCTTGAAAACAAGTGCGGTTCCATCGTGATTCCTACGCCGGCATGATCCGGATCAGGTTCTGCGGGTTTGATCTCAGCCCCAGCCCGAATGACCGGAGCACCCCGACGATTTTTCAGTCGATTAATATAACCGCAAATCTCCCCTTTTGCAAACCCGGTCATCTTCATAATCCGCGGAGATTCCGGCTTATTCCTTTCTGCATTGCCGCAGATGCCCGGTCTTTGCCGGGATGAAGTGTTTTTTATTAAAAAAAATTGGTTTCATAGTGCGATGC
>DXVA01000070.1 GCA_019408975.1 Lentisphaeria bacterium
GGTTTTCTCTGGTGGTCGGAATCCTGCGCGAACTGGAGCAATCCGGCGGAGCATAAGCAGTTTTCCATTTCCCGCAATGGCAATGCCGTCACGGTCACGGCAGATTTCATCACGAAGAAATCCGTGTTGAAGAAAGAAGCGCTGTATTCCATGGCGTTCATGGCGACTCCGGGACGCCCCGAACCGCTCCGGCGGCGGGATTTCAATCCGGGCCAGATCTGGGATTTCCTGAAATACGAGACAGGCAAAGTGCAGTATTACGGAATCAACAAGAATCTGGCAGAATGCGCAACGGAACCGTGGACGGGTCTTCTTCCGCTGAATACGGAAAAATACCGGAAGCATATCGACATGATCGAATCGAAAGGTGCGCGTTACATGCCCTACTCCCAGCCGGCACATACCGCGTCAATCGAGGAAAGCTACGACTACTTCTTTCCCGAATGGCGGCAGAAACCGGGATTTCCCGTCGGCGGCGGAATCGAGTTCAAAACAGGGCTGTATTACGAACCGGAAGCCTGCTGCGCCCATACCGGCGCGGGCGATCTCTTTGTCTGGCGCGCAGACAAACTGCTGACGGATTTTCCAAAGCTTCCGGGACTGTATTACGATATCTGCGAAGGTCGTCTCTGCTGGAATACGCTTCACGGATGCGGCGGAACCGATGCCTTCGGGAATGCCTACGGCTCCTCCAATCTTCTGACGCACCGCGATTACTTCATCCGACTCAAACGGGTCCTGGAAAAGCATGGGAAAGACAAAGTTCTCTTTCTTCACGCGCACAACCGCTTCTCGCCGTTTACACACGGCATCGGAGACTATTGGCTTCCGGGGGAACAATACGCGGACGCCATTACGCAGAATCCGGAGCATTTCTACTGTGAAAACATTCCGGCGGGAGAATACCAGAGCGCTTACTACACGCCGATTCACGGCTCCGGCGTCGTGTTCATGTCCGTCTATCAGATCACGATGTGGCGCCTGAAACTCAAGGAAAATTATTATGCCCCGCGATACGCATTGTCGATGCTGACTCCGGCATTGCTCCATGACATGAACATCAGCAACTGCTACATCAACCATAAAACCGTGGAGCGCTGGTGGATCATCAAGCATGACATCAACCTCGCGGATGCGAAATTCCACGGCTACTGGTTCTCCGGCGCGGTCAGATCGGATTCAGGCAAAGTATATGTGTCATGGTATGAATGGGAAAAGCCGTCGCCGTATTCACGGCTGCTGATCGTCGGCAATACGGGGAGAAAAGAACAGCCGGCGGCGCTGAAAATCGACTGGAAAAAACTCGGGCTCGCGCCGGAAAAGGCACACCTCCATGATCTGTGGGAAAACAGGGAAATTTCCAGTCTTGATTCCCTGCGGGTCAAAGGCAACAATTTCCTCCTGATCGGAATCACTGCGAAATAACCGGAAAATCGTTCCATTGCTTGTATCATAAGGGGACGGCATTATATTATGAGAATGGTGAAGTTTTCATTTCATAACCGGGAACAGCCAGAAAGGAAATCCGATGTTCCGTTATATTTTACGCTACTACATCGATCCGGGATTCGCGGAAGACAAACGAATCGCGGAACTGCTGGAGCTCTGCAAAAAAGGCAGAATCGAAGAAGTCATGTTTTTCTACAATCCGGAAGAACTCTTTCAAGGGTATCCGGATGACGCCGAAGTCGAAAGCTGGTTCGCGCTGGCGAAGAAGGTGAAGGCGGCGCTTGACGGCGCGGGCATTCTGATGAGCATCAACCCGTGGACCACCACCGTCCATGTCAGCCGCGGGCGCAAGTTCACGGAAAAACAGCGGATGTTCCAGCCGATGGTCGGAGAAACCGGAACCGTATCGCCGATCACCGCATGTCCGTTCGATCCGCACTGGCAGGAGTGGCTTGCCTCGTTCTTCGCGCGGATTGCAAAGGAGATCTCCCCGACCGCAATCTGGGTCGAAGACGACTGGCGGCTCCATAATCATGAACCGTCCATGAAATACGGCGGCTGTTTCTGCCCGCTGCACCTCGCCCGCTTCGAACAGGAGACCGGCATCAGAACGGACCGGGAACAGCTCCTGAAAAACATTCTGGCTCCGGGGGTGCCGCATCCGTGGCGGAAACCGTGGCTGAAAGTCTGCCGCGACTCCCTGCTGGAACCCGCCCGCAGGCTTTATGAGAAAGTCCACGCGGCGAATCCGCAGGTCCGGCTCGGACTGATGAGTTCCGGTCCCGACGTGCACAGCGTCGAAGGCAGGGACTGGAATCTCCTGAAAGAGGCGCTTTCGCCGGATGCTCCGCTGCCGGTGCGCCCGCATCTGCCGCCCTATACGGAAGTCTATGCACTGGATGTCTCCCCCGCCGTGTCACGCCAGACGGTTTCCGAATATGACTGTCCCATTGAGATTTATCCGGAGCTGGAAAACTCTCCCCGCTGCGGCAAATATTCCAAAAGCGGCACGTTCAGCGTCTTCGAGTGCTATCACAGCGCGCTGTTCGGGTCCTCCGGCATCACGATCAATCACTATGACATGATGGGCAACGGGTTCTCGCTGGATTACGATTTTCCGGAATATCTCGCCGGTGCGAAAAGCGTTCTTGACGCATTGACCGCGCTGAAACTTTCCGACCGTGACTCCGAAGGCGTTCAGGTGCTCTACTCCCCCGGCATTGCGGAACACGTCCGCACTTCATCCGGCGGCTCCATGGCGGCGCTGGTGAACAGCTCCGTCGGCTGGAGCGGCGTTTTCTACAAGCTCGGCATCTCGCACGGAGTGACGAAAGAGATCTCCGGCACGGGAATCCGAGCGGTATCGAACCAGACTCTGCGCGCTTATCCGGATGAGGAGATCAGGCGGCTTCTTTCGGGAAAACTGATTCTCGATGCTCCGTCCGCTGAAATTCTTCTGGAAAGAGGATTCGGCTCCATGGCGGGAATCAAGTCCGCGGAATGGCGCACGCTGGACGGCGACGGCTACGCCTATGAAGAAATCGTCGGCGGCAAAGAATCGCTTTACGGTGTCGATACCCCGCGCATGAGCGCCTCGCGCTGTTCTGCGGAAGTCCTTGCCATGCAGACGGATGCCAAGGTGCTGAGCAAGATCTGCCGCTATGACCGTTCCGTGCTGTACCCGGGAGCTGTTTTCCATGAAAACGAACTCGGCGGACAGGTATTGACCATTGCCTATCCGCTGGACCGTTTGCAGTTCAATGTCGGGTATTTCAACAATTACCGCCGGATCTTCCTGCATGAGATCATAAGGAATCTCTTTCAGGAGAAAAACATCCTGCTGGGATGCGACGTGCCGCTTCAGGCTTACCGGAACCGGCAGCAGTCTCAGACAATCCTCGCATTACTGAACCCGACTCACGACCCCTGCCGCAGGCTCCGTTTCTTCGCTCCGGGACTGAACCCGGCTCAGGCGGAATCTCTTGACCGTGATGGCGTCTGGCGGAAAACGGAACTGAAAGTCCAGGCGGACGGTTCGCTGGTCTGCGAACGGGAATTGCCGCCGCTGGATATGTTTGTCCTGAAATTCCGCACCTGACCGGCAGTAAAAAACGGGGCGTCCGCCAACAGCAGACGCCCCGTTTTTTTGAGCGGAACCTCACTGACTTTTCTGCAGTTTCAAGATCAACTCCGCGGCTTCCTCGCGGACTTTGTCCGGCATGGACGGATCGTGCCCGAAATCAATGACAACCCGTTTCGGAGCGTCCGCAAGAAATTTCTGCGCATCCGGCGAATTCCCGGCAACTTCCCGGAGTTTCGCCAGATATTTGACATCGGTCATCCCCTGACGCATTGCCATGTAGCGGATCGACGGCATGAACTCGTCAAAGGAGCGGTAGGCGATTCCGCCGCCCATGGCGACTTTCCAGTCCGATGCACCGTATCCACCGTAGCAGTCACTGAACCAGAACATCATATTGCCGTTCAATTTGTGATATTCGCCGAACCATGCGTTTTTCCGGTAGTTGCGGTCGAGATGCGCTCTCATGCTTGTGGAACAGGTGTAATGACGTATCTTTTTCCCGCTTGCAAGAGCTCTGCGTATGAAATCCCGATGTTCGGGACGCTCGAAATAACCGTAGCTCCAGAGAACCCACTCATCCGTATGAGGCGCCAGCTTCTCCATGTCGGCGGCGGACATGATATGTGCGCCGAGCGTGAGGAGCAGTCTTGCCGTTGGAGCGGCTTTCCTGGCGGCGGCATGGGTGGCGATCAATTCATCCAGCAGTTTCGGATCGGGTTCATCCCATGTTTCAATCGCGAAATCCTGATCGGAAACGCCGTTGTCGTTCATCAGCTTTTTCACGGCGGAAATCCATTGCGGCCAGAGTTTCGCACTCCTTGCCGGATTGTTCTTCGCATTGTAGAGGGACTGGAACGTGCGATAGGCGGAAAATCCGATAAAATAAGTCGGATGGATTCCATATTTCCGCCCCCACTCCTGATGTTCCCGGAGATTCTTGATCATTTTCTGTGTCGGCGCCTGATACCCTGCCGGATCAATGTTGCCGTCTTTGTCCAGCTTGAACATGAAAGACCACGGCGAAATGCCGAAATCGCTGACGCCGATCTCCGCCATCAGCCGGAACATGTTTTCGTTTTCCGCGTTCTGGAAGAATCCGGCAGGCAACGCCGGATGCCTGGAAAGTATGATATTTCTGACTTCAAGCGTCACCGGAATGTCAAGCATTCCGCCAGTATATTTCCGGTTATGGAAACCGCCGTTGACCGATTCCCATTTTGCCGGTTCGCTTAACGGAATGATGCGGATGCGCCCTTGATACATCCCCGGTTTGACATCCTCCGTATTGAAGTCGAACCACACAAGCCCCGCCTCTTTCGGAGGAATCGTGACGGTACATGCCTGATCCATCTTCGGAAGCGGGTCAAGCCGCAGGCTTCCCGCATCCTGATCGCTGTCCTTGAAACGCACAGCCTTGCGCAGCGTAATCTGTTTTTCCGGAAATCCTTTCAAGCCGTATCCGCCGTTATATCCCTCTGCGGTCTCAAGAACCACACGGTATTCCGCAGTTTTATCCGTCAGGTTGGCAATCGCAAGCGGCAGCGGCTTGAATTCATTCACGGCGGCTTTCAAATGAATGCTTTCCACAGGATTGAAGATTTCATCCGGCACAAACGGAACGGCGAAATCCGCTGTGACGGAAACCGGTGCGGCAGAAAATCTTCTTTTTGCATTGCGTTCATATTTTGCTTTCAGAAGCGCGGCCTCCGTTTCCGCAGACAACTTTTCAAAAGCGGAACGATCAATGCCGGACACCTTGAGATGATATTTCTTATTGAGTCCGGCGGCATAATCATTCAGTACAAGCGTTCCAAAATTTCCGACCTCGTGAAAGGACTGTTTCAGCGGGGACCATGTCAGGAGTTCTCCCGCTTTTTTACGCTGACGGCAGACATTGAACGCGATCATCTCCCCGGTTTCCGCCGGAGAATTCCAGCCAAGCTCCGAAAAAGGAATTCTCACCTCGGCATGCCAGCCGTTTACGTCTTTCGCTGTTTTCGCTTCCCATTTATCATAGTTGCGAACCTCCGCCGCGCCATGTGACGCATAACGTCCGCCTCCTGCCCCGACCACGAACTGACTCAAAATCCGGTCTCCGTTTTTCGGACCGAAAAAGATTTCCATGACATCGCCGTTCCAGACAGCACTGGAATCCGTTCTGACGGAATCATTGACAGCAAGCGGTTCCCGGCAGGTGATTCCAAGATACAGATTTTTCTGATCGGAAAGCAGTTTTACACTTGTTTCAACAGCAGAAAACTCTTTTTTTTTAAGCGGCACAAAATCCTTGATCTCAGAAGCGTCAGCCCATACAGCCTCGTCAAGTATTCCGTCGATCACCGGAGCAGACACCACAAGAGATGTCTTTGCCGCCTTAACGGTCTTTGCTTCAGGCTTTCCCGCTGCCGGAGCCGGAACGTCAATCTTATTCTTTTCCTCCTCCACTTTCACATTGTCAAACAGAATATAATCTCCGACCTTGAATTTCTGAGGTCCGTATTTGGTGTTCCACCAGAGTTGCAATCCGAGCGCCGCCCTCTTTGCATTCGGGCCTGTCTTGAACGTGCCTTTGTAAAGCGTCCATTCCTTCTGCACCTTGATGCTGCCGACGGTGCTCTTGACGGAACGCATATCCTTCCAGAGATCATTTCCGATCCACTCCACGGCATTGACTCCGGCATCCGCCGCATTTCCTTTGATTTCAACGGAAAAACGGTAAACAGTGTTTGGCTTTACAGCGAACCCTCCGCCTTTGCTGGAATCTCCGCCGATCCATACATAGGCATTAGCGGTCTCATTCCCGTTTTTATCCTTCATTATTTTATCCACTTCGAGCTTGCCGCATTTATTCCATGTGCTTTCTTCCGTGAAAAGCGAAGCTTTGCCACCATTCGTCCCGCATTCCGGGTAAAGTCCCGTATGCTTCACCTGCGTGAAATCTCCGTTCTGAATCAGGTTCTGCGCAAATCCTCCGCACGCGCAGAATGCAAAAGCCATTGCCAGTAATGATGTTTTCATAGGATTCCTTTCTTTATCGTTATATCAGTTATTGTCATAAACCTGTTTTCAAATCCCATTTTTCGCGATATATGCCATAGCCGTCGCGCCATGCGATATTGACTCCGCCTCCGTCACGTCTCCAATCGCTCAGGAAACATGCGAGATATTCATTGGAATCGGCAGCGGCGGCATGTCCGTCCCAGAAATTCAGGTTGATCCGATTGCTGTGCGCCATGTAAAATCGGGAGCCGCCAGTCGTGCCGGCAGAAAGTACCATAGGCATGACCTCCTGTTTTTTCAGGTCTGTACCGGCAGAGTCGCCATTCTGAAAATACCGTGAAGGCGCCTTAATCAGTTTTGAATTTACCAGTCCCATATCTTTCTCAAGGTATGTCACGACTTTTTTCATTGCAGCGTTGCCGTTATTGAGAGCATTTGCATTTTTGCTTCCGTAGCCGTAATATCGGCTATTGTAAAAAGGCGGAACCGGTCCCGGACATTTCATGATCTTGTAATCCTTCAAGTAACCGAGATCGACATAAACAACAGGAACGACACCGTCATAATAGCTGCTCACGATATATTCCGCATAATCGTTGGAATATCCGTGATGCACGTTCATATACTGCTTCAAATGATTCAGGCATTGAACCGCCTGCGCCTTCTGCTTTGCCTTGTTCAATGCGGGAAGCAGCATTGAGGCTAAAATCGCGATGATCGCTATCACGATGAGGAGCTCGATCAGAGTGAAAACTTTTGTTTTCACTCTGCGAAGCAAGAATATCGAACAGGGAACATGGAAGTAAGAAGGTACGGGAAAACAATGGAACAATCGAACAGAAAAACATTGGAACAATGGAACAATCGAATGAAGAAAGGAAAAGCAAGGCAGGGGCGGGTGTAACACCCCCCGTTTTTCAAGGGCGGCATTACAATCTTGAGCTGCGGCGCGATGCGGTCTCCCCAAAAAGGACGGAGTCAATCCGCGCCCTGTCTTCCACGCAAAAAAATCTTTTTTCATTATGTCAATCCTCCATGCTGTATTTTACCGTTTGCAATGTCTGATGCTGTCCCTCACAACCAGGCGCGCAGGAATCTGAATGATCTGGTTCCGTTCATCCTGTTCCGTGATCTGATGCGTCAGCAGATCCGCCCCCGCCTGATAAATGTCAGGCATTCTGCAATCCACAGCGGTGAAAAACGGTCTTTCCGGCGACGGCTCCGCATATTCCTCCAGGTTATCGAAACTCAATATGTCCGGCATCTCTTCCGTATTCCGGAACACCTCCCGCATACCAATGGAAAAATATCCCGACAGGGAAAGGACAAGCGTATTTCTCAAATCTTCCCTGAGACCGGAAAAATATCGAAGCGCCGCCATCTGGGCACTCAGATTGTTAATGCCTTTCAGATTCAGAGTCTCAATTTTCCCCGCGGAAACGCCGAGGCACTGCAGGATATTCCGTATATTGCGTTCGGAAGCAACGGCATTGGGATGCCCCGCACTCAATATCTGAATTCTTTCATACCGCTCCGGGTCATATTTCTCCGTGAATTCAGTCAGGGCGCGCGTGTAATCGGGAATCACCTGACTGCACGGCAGGCGGTCCATGATATAAGTATTCGCGAACACCACAATCCGCCCTTTGAACCTCCAGAGAACCGGTCTTGTCACCTCGTCAATGAAAGCCGCGGAAATCAGCAGTCCGTTGAGGGCATTCAATTTCCGTTCCACAAGTTCGGGATGGCGCAGCTCATGATAGGAGATGATATGCTGTTCCACGCCCGTCTGAGTCAAATGCTCCTGCAGCCGCTTCGCCGCCGCGGCTTGAATAATATCCGTCGCTCCGGGCCCCGGCAGATGCCCTGCATATCCGATGACAGGCACGACAGGCGGATCATGTTTGATGAATGTCCCGCTCTGCGGAATGCGGTAAAGGAAATCCTCTTTCACAAGCAGATTCAGAATCCTGTCGGCAGTCACGGTGGACACGCCGTAGCGGGAGGCGAGTTCACGTACAGACGCCACGGGGCTTCCCGAAGGCAGACGCCTCGCCAGCAGCTCCGTCCGCAGACGTTCCGCCAGTTCCGAAGTTTTCGTTGACCGCTCGCAGATCATTCTCTTTTCATCCTCAATCTTTTCCGTTACGCTCTTAATTATAAATATTTTCCCGGAATTGTAAAGAGAGAAACGGAAAGAAAAATTAAAATAATGATACAAATAAATCCGAACTGTAACATTTTTCATGATACAGTCAAATCCGACTGATTTTGATCCTCCGGCTCCTTGTTCTCCTCATGCCCTTTCCTGCCGGGGTATCTTTCTCTTCTCCACGACTTGATTTTGCGCCGAAACATATTATAGTCATTAAAAATGTATGATTCACAATCAATATCAGGAGAAAAATCATGGATGAAAAACTGTTCCGCAAGGACGTCAACCACAAAACCCCCGGCTGGTATCTGAAATCCAGAGACATCGAACTGTTCCTCACGGAAGACGGCGGACAGCATTCGCCCGTGACATTCCGCAAAAATACGGAGAAACCGGTTCAGCCCTATTTCATCAGCCCCTGGCAGGATCAGCGTCCCGATCTCTCCGCCATTCCCCTGCTCCAGAATCTGCGCGGCGATTTTTTCTGCCTGCCTTTCGGCGGCAACGGCGATCCGGTCGACGGCAAACAGTATCCGCCCCACGGCGAAACGGCGGCTTACCGCTGGCAGCTTGCAAAAGCCGAAGAAACGGGAGATAAAACGGTATTTGAATTTGAAATGAACTGTTCCGTTTCCGGGGCGAAAGTCGTCAAACGCATCGAAATGCAGAACGGAACCGATGCCCTTTACCTGGCTCATACGATCAGCAATCTGGAAGGCAAAATGCCCTATGGACACCATACGATCATCCAGATGCCGGAAGAAAACGAGAAAATGTTCTTTTCCGTCGGCAGATTCGATTTCGGCATGACCTGCCCCGGCGTGTTTGCCAGTCCCGTCAATCTGGAATACCAGTATCTCGCATCCGGCGAGGAGTTCACATCCCTGGAAGCGCTGCCCACGCAGTTCAAGGCAGATCCGGTGCGCGACTACTCCGTGCTCCCCTCCCCCGTCGGCTATGTCGATCTTTTTGCGATGCTGAAGAAACCGGCAGGAGAACCGGCATGGGCAGCGGCTGTCTATCCGTCCCGCGGATACCTTTTCTTCTCGCTGAAAAATGCGGCGGAACTGCCCTCCACCACAGTCTGGACCTCCAACAGCGGGCGCTATGCGATGCCGTGGAACGGTAATACGCGCTGTATCGGCATCGAGGAAACCTGTTCCTATTTCGCCGACGGCTGCAAACCCTCCATCGAAGAAAATACGCTGAGCAGAAAAGGCTGGAAAACCTGCGGCACGTTCACAAAGGATTCTTCTGTAACGATCCACCATATTCAGGGCATCGCGGAGATCCCGGCGGACTTCGGAAAAGTCGCTTCCGCCTCCTTTGAACAGGGGAAAGTCACGTTTGCCGATGAAAACGGCAAAACCGTCACCGCCGCCATCAACTGGGAGTTTCTCAACCTCGGATAAAAGCGCGGGAAGCCGGAAAAAGCAGGGGCTGCGCCGCAAGGCAGGCTCCTGTTCTTTTCAGTTCCGTATTGTTTCACCTTCATCATGCGCATCCCCAAAACGGCATGATGCAAAAACATTTTGAATAACTGTCATGGTTCCTACTTATATCACGTTCGGGCTCTACCTTGCAGTCATGTTTGCCGTCGGTTCCTATTTCTATAAAAGAGCGTCGCAGAATGTCGATGCCTATCTGCTGGGAGGGCGCGGGCTGGGAAGCTGGGTAACGGCACTCTCGGCACAGGCGAGCGACATGAGCGGCTGGCTTCTGATGGGACTTCCCGGCGTTGTATATATGGCGGGCATCAATCAGGCATGGGTCGCAATCGGGCTCGCCCTCGGAACATTTCTCAACTGGATCATTGTCGCGCCGCGCCTGCGCGTATATACGGAAAAGACGAAGTCTCTGACTCTTTCCGCCTTTTTCGGGCGCCGATTCCGCGATCCGACGGGAATCCTGCGGGTTCTTGCGGCGATCATCACCCTGCTGTTTTTCACGATCTATTCCGCTTCGGGGCTGGTCGCCTCGGCAAAGCTCTTTGAATCCATGTTCCATCTGGATTACAAATGGGCGGTCTGCATCTCTGCGGCGGTGCTTCTCGGCTATACGATCCTCGGAGGGTATCTGGCGGTCTGCTGGACCGACATGCTTCAGGGGCTCCTGATGTTCTTCGCGCTGGTCATCGTCCCCGTCATGGCTTTCAGGAGCCTTGAGCCGGGAGCGGTTCAGGCTGCATGTGAAGCGCGGGACATCACGTTCAACCTTCTCCCGCCGGGGGAAGGAATCGCCCCCTATATAGCGGTCATTTCCATGATGGCATGGGGCGTCGGATATTTCGGGCAGCCTCATATTGTAGTCCGCTTCATGAGCATCAAATCCGTCCGTCTCCTTCCCAGAGCCTGTACTATCGCCATGATCTGGGTCCTGATTTCGCTTGCGGCGGCAGTCATAATCGGTGTCCTTGCCATTCCCATGTATGAAAATCTTTCCAAAGCCAATTCGGAAAAAGTATTCATCTACATGATTTCAACTCTTTTCAATCCGTGGCTCGGCGGGGTTCTTCTCGCGGCGATCATGGCGGCGATCATGTCCACGATCGACTCCCAATTGCTGGTGTCATCCTCCACGCTCACGGAAGATTTCTACAAAAATGTGCTGAACAAACGCGCCGGCGAAAAGGAACTGATGCACATCAGCCGTTTCTTTGTGTTCCTGATCACAGTGATTGCCGCAGTCATGGCGTTGAATCCGAATGAAACGATCTTCTCCCTCGTGACGTTTGCATGGGGCGGTTTCGGGGCGGCTTTCGGGCCGGTGGTATTGATGGCGCTCTATTCAAAGAAAACGACATGGCAGTCCGCGCTGTGCGGCATGGCGGCGGGAACAGTCGTCATGCTTGCGTGGTATGCCGCCGGACTCGGAGCCTATATGTATGAGATTCTTCCCGGCTTTATCGCGGGGCTCGGCACCATCATTGCCGTAAACCATTTCTTTCCCCAGCAGAGAGCCTCGATCCTGCGGGAGTTCGATCTCATGGTGAAACAGCTGAAAGAGGAATGACTTTCCCCCGACGGCAATGAACTATCCCGGTGCACTGGCATACGGGGTGCGGGGATAGTTCGCCTGCGGGATCAGCTCCCGAGTAAAAAGATTCATGCCCGTGCAATTCAAAGCCAACCTGAAAGGTCGAAACGTTGAACCCAGACAGAATAAAACCGTTCATCGGAAATCATCTGGAAGAATGCAATGATTTTCCGTTCCTCGCAAAAGAGTGCAGAGCAGAAGACGATGTAATCGCTTATCGACGCTTCAGCGGCATCTGCATTCAGGAAGAAGATTTGAGCGGGATTTCATTTGAACATGTGATTTTCGAGAACTGCCGCATGGTGCACTGTTCCTTTTCCGGAGGAAATTTCACGGATGTCATCTTCCGTTCCTGCGAACTATCCAACTGTGATTTCAGCAGTTCCTATTTCCTCCGAACAGAAATCCAGGCAGTCAAAGGCATCGGGGCAAACTTTAACGAAGCGCGCCTCATCCATGTAAAAATTGCGGACAGCAACTTCAGTTACGCCAACTTCAATGAAGTCAGGATGGATCGTTTTTCCGCATTGCAGAGCGATTTCTCGGAAGCGTTCCTGACCGCCTGCAAACTGAAGGACACTTCGGTTCACGAAGTCTGCTTCAACAAGGCGAACTTCTACCGCACCTCACTGAAAGGAATCGACCTCACAACCTGCCGGATTTCCGGCATTGTCATCTCCATGGAGGCTCGTGAACTCAAAGGTGCCGTCGTGAACATGTTCCAGGCAGTCGAACTGGCGAAACTGCTTGGCGTGGTCGTCCGGTAGTGTTTTCGGCTCAAACGCTTTGCAGAGTATATTCTCTCTGCAAAACGTTCCCTTCCGGCAGCCGGGAACACAGCCAATGTCTTTCCTGAACGGATAATGGATTCATCCTGTCTGCCTGCACAAGCGACAAATGAAACATCAACAGGAAAACTGCCAGTTTTTTTTCGAGAGATTCATAAGCCGGATTCTCCTTATTCAGCGAAACTTACATTGCCGGAAATATCGCCGGAGAAACGGACCGCCTGCGGCAGATCACCGTAAATCGCCCGCAGGAGACGCAGATCATTCACGCCGTCGATCAACCGGAAATACGCAAGCTTCGTGACAGGATTGACCAGTTCCGCATAGATTTTTCCTCCGATTCCGAGTTTCAGCGCATCGTCTTTCCCGGAAAGGCGTGCCGATGTGACTCTCAAGGGAACAGCAGGCGCAAGATGTGCATCTTTGAACTCAAATATTCCGGTTTCTCCATAAGCGAGAATCATGACTCTGATTTTATCTGTTTTCGGTGTAAAAACCTTAGCCAGCTCTTTCCAGACCGGAGAACCGTCGCACCCCAGAAGACTCTGCGCGATGATCTTTTCCCCTTCCAGAATCCGGAAACCGGCAAGCGGCAGGGAAAGCTCCGAGGCTTTTGCATTCAACGCCATTTCATACTTTTTTCCGGGTTCCACGGCAACAGTATGAAGACACTGGTTCGATCCCTGTTTGCCCATATTGAAAACCACTCCTCCTTCCGGCGACCTTGCAATGCCTTTGACATACTGCGGTTTTGCTGTAAGAAGATTCGCGGGGATCACCGCGGAATCGCGGAATGCGATCCCCTCGGCGGTAATCTTGAAATCCGGTGAATCAAAGTCAGGGAACAGCGCGCAGGATGCGGGCGGAGTCAAAGGTGCAGGATGTTTTTCAAGATAGGCATTCGCCTTCTTCATCGCCTCCAGATAACGGTCCGCGGATTCCCGCAGTGCATATTCCGAAGGATTGATCCCGTCTGTTATGATACGCGGATTCTTCGAGAAAAACATTTCTCCGTAATAAAGCCAGTAACCGTCCGCCTGCTGCGCCGCCTCCACAGTTTTTACTCCGAGTCCCTCCGCATTGTAGCTTGAAATCGTCAATCCGGGCAGATACAGAGCGGGCCAGCCCCATTTTCCGAGTTTCTCCTGATTCTCCCGGCTGTGCTGATTATAGCCGATGAAATATTCCCCCTCCCCCGTAATCAGAACCGGCACCCTGGGAGTCGCCATTCCGCGTGCGACTCCGTTTGTGTACCAGTTCCCCATTCCGGGCATCAGCCCGACCAGAAAATCCGGTTTCACGGAACGGACTTCCTGCATGATCCCGCGCAGTTTGCGTGCAAGGCGCACTTCCAGAACTCCCTGATAATCATCCAGCGTATAACCGCGCCTGACAATGTATTCCAGACGTTTTCCCGCCTTGGAAAGATCGACATCCTCTCCCACGGCTTCAAAAAATTGTTTCATACAGCTGTCGCAGTAACATCCGTCCTCTGCACCGCCGTAGGTGAAGCCGGGATAGCCGCCCGCGTAAAATTCCTGGTCCAGCATCATGCCTCCGGGAGCGTCAAGTTCCTTGTAAACCCCGGCAACGATTTTCAGCGTCGGCTTGATCAGCCGGTCCCAGTAAACGGAATCCAGCGGACACGGTGTCTTCTGAACTCCATATCCCACACTGCGGCACTTTTCATACGAAGTACGATCCATGATCTGCTGTGTTTCCTTATGATACCACATCAGCGGAATCGGAATCAGTCCGTGAGCCTTTGCCACGGCAATTTCGTCGCGGAGAAAACGCAGGCGCGGCATATTGTTTTCCGACACCAGAGCCCCGTTCTTTCCGGTATCATCCGGCTTGACTCCGCTGTGAATGCCGCTCCATCCCATCACCATATTGAAGCCGGTCCCACGTAATTTCTCCGCGCGGGACGCAGACTGTGCGGCAGAGGAATTCATACGGATTTTCTCCCTGCGCAGTTTTGTCACGACGGCAGGTTCCGGAACCTCGTCTTCATAGGAAACGGAGGTCAAAACGGCTTCAGGACGGCATTCCACGGTATTTTTCGAGGCATACCAGACGGCAGGGGTAAGATCCGCCTTTATGATTCCCCCATCCGGCTTGTAGAATCCGAGGATTTTGCCGTTAAGCCTGATACAGAGCGGTTTATCGCTTTTCAATTCTCCAATGACCGTTCCTCCCGGCGCGGCATCGGGCGGCAGCCGGAAAGTCCTGCCGTCCGATGTTTTCACGATTCCGCCGCAGACCGTCATTACGGCAGACAGAAATATTCCCGTCAATAATGTTCTCATATGAAATCTCCCTGATTGGTTATAAGTTGTCGACATACTTGAAGAAATTCGTTGCGGCGGCATCGTAATGATTCGGTGCATTGCCGTGGTTGAACATGGCTCCGTCGAATTTTACGGATCTCACATGCCCGTCGAAGAAAAATGTATTGTATTTTTCATGATGAAAAGCGGGATAGACATTCCCCCGGATTCTGTAACGGCCCTGCATATCCAGCGACGGATTTGCAAAAAACATGACGATGGAATCCGCGCCGAGCGCATTTTTACTGTTCCCGTTATGCAGGCGCGGGCGTGCAGTTCCGTTCATGGGAGTGATACGCATCATGTAATCGGCTCTCTGGTCGCCGCTTTTGCCGTATTTTTCCATCCACATTCTGTTGCGGGGATGTCCGTCCGGGCAAAGAAGCACTTTATAAGGGATCAAATCCAAATCCCACAGATGCCCCAGCAGCCGGTAATTCGTTCCGACTCTGATATAAGTGGCAAAACCGTAGCTCATCCACGCAGGATTTGCATTCTGCGGCAGATAACCGTCATACGAATCCGAATAAATCGCAATCGCCGTGGTGAGCTGTTTCAGATTATTCCGGCAGCTGGACTCTTTTGCAAGATCGCGCGTCCGCCCCAGCGCGGGCAGGAGCATGGATGCCAATATCGCGATGATCGCAATTACGACAAGCAACTCTATCAAGGTGAAAATTCTCATTGTTTTCCCCGGATGGCCTCCTGCCGCTTGAGTTGAAACGCCGGACTCCGGCAGAACGATGTCAGGATGCATGTACTTCATTGACTTGGAACCTCCATTTATATTATGTTCTGTTTCTGAATAGATTTCCGGGAAGATAATGTAACGCCTTCCATGAACCGCGGACGAATCTGCATGGTCACTCCGCTGTCCAGCTTGCCGTTGATCGTTTCCATCAGCAGCCAGACCGCCTTGCCGCAGATTTCCTCCAGACGGCAGTCCAGGCCGCTGACGCTGACGGGCGCCAGCGCGGAGGAACTGCCGTTGTTTCCGCCGGTAATGCCGACGTCGTCAGGCACTTTCAATCCCAGCCGCTCCAAGGCGATGATGGTACAGTATG
>DXVA01000071.1:0-11216 GCA_019408975.1 Lentisphaeria bacterium
GTCATCGGCATGTTGTGTACCGCTTGCGGAATGGTGCTCGGCGGGCTTCATTTTGCGGAGAAGCGTTACCATGCCGTGGCGCTCGGGATCATCGGACTCGGTTTCGTGACCGGTTATCTGGGGGTGTTTTCGGCTTACCGCATGTATGACCTGATCGGGTGGCAGTGGGCGTATGGAGCCATGATCCTCATCACCGTCTGCGCCATGGCCCTTTCGATCCGCCGCAATTATCTTTTCCCCGCACTTGTCGGAACCCTCGGCGGTTATCTGACACCGGTCCTGCTCAGCAGGGGCGGCGGCGACATCCGCATTCTGTTCTCCTATCTGACGATTATTTCCGTCGGCATGGTCCTCTGCGCATGTTTCCGCAACTGGAAAGTCCTGAATATTTTCGCATTCGTGCTCAATACCATCCTTTACAGCCTGGCGTCTCTCAAAGGGATTGCCGCCGGTCATTATCTGGTCTGTATTTTTTTCTTTGCCTTGAATTACATCCTGTTTGCGTCTTTCCCGACCATCGGGATGCTGTTCCGCAAATCGAAAATCACGCTGATCGAAATTCTCCTGCACTGCGGTGCGCTGATTGTGTTTCTCTGGCTGGCGCTGCCGTGGGCGTTCCGATACGGGGCGGACGATAAGATTGCGGCATGGCTGGTGCTCGGCATTGCATGTTTCGCACTGTTCCAGCTGCCGGCTGCCTGCGTTACGAAGAATGAAGACCGGAACTGGAACCTGATGCAGCTTGCATTTGCATGTGCCGGATTCGCGTTGTTCGTCCCGCTGATGTTTTCAGGTGTCTGGATCACGCCGGCATGGGCGGTGCTGGCTGTCGTCATGATGGTGCTCGGCACGAAGATCCCGAACCGCTTTCTCTGCATCTCCTCGCTGCTGCTGTACCTGATTCTGGCGGTCAAAGTGTTCCTGTGGGACATTGCCGGAGAGACTTTCTTTACAGGACTGGCTTATGGCGCGGCATTTGAAAACCGTCTGCTGACGGGAGGCGTGTTTATCGCCGCCATGTTCCTCGGGGGGATTTTCCTGCGGTCTGCATCGGATCGGAACACAAAGGAGAGCAGGTATGACCTGGGCTGCGATTGTTCCTGTGCCGGATTTGCGCACTTTTTCCTTGCGGCTCCGGCCGTGCTGTTTTTCTTTTACAGTTCGTTTGAGCTCCATCAGGCTCTGCGTGAATTCCTTGCCGGATTCAGCCGCGGCGGGCTGTCCGTATGGTGGGGGCTCTGGGCGGTGACGCTCCTGTTCTTCGGCATCGTCAGGGGCAGCGGGACTCTGCGCAAAATTTCTCTTTTCCTGTTCGGGTTCTGTTCCTTGAAGATTTTCATCTATGATCTTGCGAATCTGTCCTCGCTTTATAAAGTGACGGCATTTTTCATCCTCGGCGTCCTGATGCTGGCGGGCGCGGTGCTTTATACACGGTTCAGGGATAGATTCTTGGAAAAATGACATGAGACAAAAGCCGGAAGGAAGTGCAGTCTGGAAGATTGAAGTGTCCCCGGGGCGTTTGCCGGGGACAATGCTGCATTCCGGCTCCGGGATGATTCATCTCAATACGAGAGTCGTGAAAGAAGAGGTGTCCTTGCGATCTCCCAGCCCGGGAGCGGTCTGCATCCAGCCTTTGCGTCCTCTGCCGTCATTGTCATTGACCAGCAGCCCGAACAGAAAGCCGTTACCGAGGGTATTCATGTCCGTGCCCAGAGCCTGCAATGGAAGTTCGGCATGATAGGTTGTCACATGATTGTTCCGAGTCGTTTTCAGTGTGGCTTGTTCGGACAGAGCTGTATTTTTTCTGCCGTGCGGCGCCCTCCAGATGAAAATTTCCGGTCGTCCGTCGGCAAGACGCGTGAAACCGATTTCCCAGCAGCCGATTTCGCCGGGGAACTGAAGTGCAGCCTGAATGTTGTCTCCCTGCCAGACATTTTCGCCGGAATGGGGCTGATGATGAATGTCATCGGTAACTTCGACATCCAGCATGAGCTTTCCATCGGCATACCATAAGCGAATGTCGGCGGAGAGATCCTTCGGGCCTTTCCAGTGCATGTGCTGCATAAATGGATTTCCCGGGTACAGTTCATGCCTTTGCGATGCCTGGTTCAAACGGAAATCCGGAGTTGTATGATGTGCCGCCGAAATCAGTTTCGCTTTCTGCAGAGGGACTGTAAACATGCCGGAAAGATTCTGCCCGATGCGGCATGTCAGTTGAACTTTTCCGTTTTCCGGTAAGGCCGGCACGCGGATATTGCGTCTGGCTTTGCCTTGAAGAACCGTTTTTACCTGTTCTTTTCCAGCGGAGACCGCGAATTCACGCGCTTCATCGAATGGATTGAATAATTCCAGTTCGAGCATGGTCTTCTGCCCGGAAATTTCCAGCGCCCCGCCAGTGATTCTGACCGGTTCTCCCTCCACCTGCAGGAATGACGCTCCGTCGAAACGGAATGTGGACGGTTCCGTGCCCATCATGAGAAGAAGCCTGCCGTTTTCCAGGACTAGCTGTTTTGCATTGCCCATCAGGTCAATGCGTTCCGCTTTGCGGGCATCGGTTTTGAGAACCGTCAGCGCCGGATTGCAGCCTGGTTCGTTCCAGCCGGGCAGAAGCATTCCTTCCGGTGTCCGGAAAAGATAGGCATAGACGCCTTTTCCGAAATCCAGTGCTTTTTCAAAACGCGCATGCCGAAAGAGGGACGTGATTGTATTGTATGCCGCATATACCGCTTTGGGGTAGAAATCGCGAGTCAGCATTCCAAAGTTGTGTTCTCTGTTAAGCGGATCAAATCCGTCATTGCGCAGATCATACCAGTTATAGCCCGGAGCGCCCTCCGCCCAGCTGAAAATCAGTTTCTGGAAAAGCGAATATGCCTGTTCCGGCTCCACTCCTCCGGCACTGGTCAGCCCGGTTTCATTCGGCATCCATGGAACAGTGATATTCTGCTGCCGGAACATCTGCTTCATCGGCAGAATCTGGTCCCGGTATCCTTGAAACGACTGATGCCCGTGAAAGGCGACGAGATCGTAACTTCCGCGCCCTTCGGTCAAGGCACGCCGCATGAGCCCCGGTTTCGGCGGACGGTCTTCCGCAAAATAATAGGCGAACCCCGCTGTGGATACGACTGCATCCGGATTGCCTTGTTTCACTCCTTTGAAGCCGTGTTTCTGGAGTTCGATATATTCATCGGGAGAAAAATTGGCGAAGCCGAGTTCCGGTTCGTTCCAGACTTCAAAATACCGTATTTTCCCGCGTGTATGCGAAGCGAGTTTTTCCGCCCATGCCGCAAACTTGCTGTAATCGGGGCGCTGGAATTTTTTTGAACCGGGATAGAAGGGTTTCCAGTCTTTTGCCACCGCCCAGTATGGCGTATAGCCGAGAATCGGCATCAGTTCAATATGGCGCTTTCCGAAAATATCGATCAGTTTGTCGAAACGGCGCGTATCCCAGTCCATGGCATTGCGGCGCTGGATGCTTCCCCATTCCGCATCCAGCCGCAGGAAGTTGGCTCCGATCAGTCCTGCGGCGAGAGCTTCCAGCTTCTGCTGTTCTTCCGGTACCCTTTCGGGATGGGAGCAGACGCCGAACCGGAAATCACCTTCGGTATAGGGAACGGGCCCCGAGGGGATCAGGCGCATGAAAGAACGTCTTCCGCTGATGTTTCCTGTTTTGCCTGGCTGTGCAAGGATATAATCCACATACCAGATGCCGAGCCCCTCCGCCGGAATTTGAATTTCTGTCGTCTTTTCTTCGCCGGGAGCAAGTGTGAATTCAAAGTGGAACGGCGTTTTTTCTCCCTGAAAGTTTTCCAGAGAAAGGGCGGCTGCAAATTGTTTTGCCTGCCCGGAGGTGTTTTTGAATTTGATGAGGGGCCGGACGGCTTCTCCGGGACGGATCAGACGGAGCGGATGCCCTGTTTCCAGTTCGACTTTGATACAGGCAAGATCGCTGTCTGCGCGTCTTATTTCAAGCGACAGGAATGTCAGAGTCCCTGAACCGGGAAGCAGTTCACATCCGAAACCCTGAAAACGAAGCGGCCAGTCATATTTCCCATTTTTGTTTCCGCCCCAGCTTTCATACTTTTTCTTCGGATTGATCTGATAGCGGATCTGCTGGATTCCTGCTTTGCCGCCCCGCAGAGGAAATGGAGCGGAACGGAACTGGAAGTATTCGCCGGAAGCATCCAGAAAACGCAGGTTGATTGCCTGGACACGGGTATTTTCCCCTGCATGGACGTTCAGGATGATTTCCGTGTTTTCCAGGTTCGTTATATGCAGCACCGGATTGCGCAGCGCCAGTTCCAGAATTGAAAATGGTTTGCGGACAGCCTGCCATGACAGCATTGTCCCTTTGTTTTGTCCCTCCGTCATGATGGAACATTGACAGGCAATATTGTGCCTGTTGTTGGTAATCCGCAGCGGATTTTTCTGGAAATCCACCGTTTCATCTGCTTCTGACGGGAAAAGGCAAACTGCCGACAGAAGGATAATCAGCCATGTTTTCATTTGTGTGTCTCCATCTTTATCATTTTTCAGATACCGCCGCCGTTCTGGAACCAGAATTTTGTTACGGCATTAACCGGTTCGGAACGGAACGTAGACCGGGTCAGACGGGAGGCATGGCCGTCTGCGGCTCCTGCCGTCGCCGTCATTCCATGGCGCAGGTGAATTCGTGCCTGTCCGGCATCGACATTATCGCGCATTGCCCATTTCCAGTATCCGTAATTGAACCATGCGGAGTCGCTTTTCCCGTTCATCGTATCGGCGCACAGATAAGTGCGGGAGGGGGCGCGCATGTGTTTCAGGCTGTACCCCAGCATGGGGTCTTTGAAAACAAGAAAATCGCCGTATTGATCTTCTTTGTATGCCCAGTCGTAACCGTAATTGTTCATCATGCCGTAAGAGATATAATATTCCCAGTTATTCCCGCTTTTATTGATTTCCGGGACTTTGCGCCCCGATGGGCAGATCAGGATTTTTGAAGGAATATATCCGGAATCATACCGGTAAGTTCCACTGCCCATTGTCAGGAGCATTGTCCATGGACGGAAATTGACGCCGGGGTAGGGCATTGCCATAACCATGTAATCGGAGTAGTCTGTCGCATATTGTGTCTGTGCGAGCATAATCTGTTTCATATTGTTGACACATGACGCACTGCGCCCCGCTTCCCGCGCCTTGTTCAATGCCGGCAGCAGCATTGCCGCAAGAATCGCGATGATCGCTATAACGACCAGAAGTTCGATCAAGGTGAAACTTCCTCCGGCATTCTCCTGTTTTCTCCTCATTTTCCTCCACATGGTTTTCTTTCTCCTTCCATATTATTCTCTCTTGATCCGGATGCTGTAGACTTTCTTATGACGAAACCTGGGCGAACCAGTACTCTTTCACATTCGACAGGAGCGGCTGCCGCCAGGTTATTCTTGATGATCCGGATGATTTCCCGGACCATGGTCCTTACGTTGCGGGCGACGGCTGTCACCGGAGGCGTATAATAATCCAAACGCCATGATTCGCCGATGGCGACGACGCTGAGGTCTTGCGGAATCTGAATTCCTTTTTCGCAGCAGAACCGGTAAACGGCCGGCACGCTGTCTTCGCAGAGAGTGAACAGCCCGGTAAATGCCGGCATGCCGCCGCTGTATCGCTTTTTCAATTCTTCATAAACTCTGGCTGGTGCGAAATCGCCGCTGCTGATGCCGCAGTCGATCACTTCCACCGGAATGCCGTGGAGTTCGCTGTACTGCTGAAACCCTTTGCATTTCAGGCAGACTCCTTCCGATTTGGGCTGCGACATGACTACCGCCAGTTTTTTATGCCCAAGCTCAATAAGGTGATGCGCTGCCTGTGCCCCGCTGTATTCATTGTCCAGAACGACGCAATTCACGGGAAGATTCGCGATATCCCTCCCGAAAAATACATAAGGAAGCCCATGCTCGTCCATTTTGCGGAACAGTTCCGGAGACAGTTTTTCCACATCGCTGAGCAGAACGATGGCATCAAGCTTCTTGCGAAGTTTCTGCAGTTCTTTCGGGACGCTGGCCTGCCAGTCAAAATGGAGAATCTCCAGTTCATAACCGAGCTCCGGAGCCAGGTCGAAAAAGCAATGTTCCACAAAGGTGTACCATTCCGACTGCCAGTGCGGCAGTGCCAGGCAGACCGTTAATGGAGCATTTTCACGATATTTCAAAATCTCGTCGGTGATCAGCATATTCCGGCGGGCATTCGGCTGAAGCAGCCCCTCCTCCACCAGCCGTCTGACTGCGGCGGTTACTGTAGCCAGGCTGACCTGATAATCACTCATGATCGCCCGCGAAGATAAGAATGACGCGCCGGGACTGCATTCAATAATATGTTTTTTGAGCTTTTCATACAATATCTCGGCTTTTGTCATTATATATTCTCCTTGTATCTATATATAATTATACTGCATTGATACAGAAATGTCAATAGCGATTTACAAGAAAATGAGAAATTTTCTGTCTTTGCGGGAAAGAGTGCTTCCTGCTGAGATTCTGCTCTTTTGCCAAAATATGCCGTTTCGGGCGTGTGCGTATGGGAAACTGGAAGGACATGCCTCCGCAAGCTGTTCATAATAGGAGAGTTATTCGTTGAGAAAATGATCGGTGCAGGCGGAGTTTCCCGAAGCCTGCTGCTCCTCTGCATCGAAGCGGTTCACTCTTTTCCGCTCTGTTTCGTTCGTTTTTCCACGGCGGCTCTTTCGATGGCTTCATAAAAACGCCGGGAGTTGTCGATGAGCTGCCGCTGTTCTTCGTCGGTGAATTGAGACATGGCTTCATACTCAACCGCGCTTATTGCCTCGATGATCTCTCCGGCGAAAGCAGTCCCGTGCGGAGTCAGCCGGATGAGTTTTTTCCTGCGGTCGGTCGGATGCGGTTCACGGTGGACAATGCCGCGTTTTTCGAGCATATCCAGAGTGAGTGTCGTGGTCTGGCGCAGCATATTGGTCCGTTCCGCGATGACTGCGGGTTCCAGCCCGGACGGGTTTTCGTAAAGATGTTCGAGAATCCAGCACATGGACAGGGCGATGTCCCATTGCTTGAGGAGCCTGGTGTATGCGTGATCTGTCTTCACCCATGTGTCCAGAAACTCCGCAAGCCGTTTTTTTATGATGTCTTTTGCCCGGTTCATCCCGCATATTCCTTTTCCGGCTGCCGTGCCGGAACATAATAGTAACAGCGCCAGAACGCGGCGAGGATCAGAAACAGGATCAGGCGCGAAACCGGCATTGCCGCCCAGACGCCGTCGAGTCCGAAGAACAGCGGCAGAACAAAGAGGCATAGCGGTAATATAAAGCATGTGTCTCCGTAAATCAAAACCGAAGCGGCAAATATTTTTTCCGTAGACTGGAAAAAGAGGCTTCCGACTCTGACCATTCCCAGGGCAAGAAATGCCGGTGCGCTGATTTTCAGTGCGCGCGAGGCGATTTCAGCCGCTTCGCCGGAGAGTCCCAGCGTCCACGGAATGAATCTGCATGCGACGAACGATACGATCATCATGGCGATTCCGAGAAGAAATGAGAACAGAAGTCCGTAAAAGCCGATCCGGAGATTCCGCCTGTGCTTGTGCGCTCCGTAGAAAAAACTTGCGACAGGCTGGACTCCCGTTGCAAGACCCGTTGACAGCATGGAGCCGATGGATTCCACTGTGCAGATGACCGTATAAGCCGCCAGTGCGGGCAGCGCCCCGTATTTCAGCGCCTGCCAGTTGTGGAACAGAATCATGAGCCCGATCGACATCTGTCCGCCGAAAGTCGGGATGCCGTTGATGAAAGTCTGGCGGAGCAGGTCGAATTTCGGGAAGATGCTTCCGATATGGAAACGTACCTGCGATTTTCCCTTCATGAAATACCGGAGGGTCAGGGCAAGCGGTACCGCCTGTGCGATGATCGTTGCGAGCGAGGCTCCGGCGAGCCCGAACGGGAAGACCCAGACCAGCAGGAAGTCGAGAATGATGTTGGATATGAGTCCGGTTGACACAAGAAGCATCGCAAGCATGGGATGCCCGTCGTTCCTGATCGCGGCGAGCAGTCCGGAAGTCAGCATGGGGAAGATGCCGCCGCCGATGAAGATCGCCGTGTAGGCAAAGGCGCCCGGAAGAAGTTCGGGCGTTGCTCCGAGAGCGGTCAGGAGCGGTCTGGTGAACGGGATTACCGCCAGAGGGAGCAGGATGCCCGCCGCCAGTTCCAGCCCGACCATTCCCGAAAATGCATGGTCTGCGGCGGAATTGTCCCCCGCACCGCGTTTCTGTGCGATGATGATGGCGGCGCCGGTTCCGATCATGTCGCCGAAAGCGAAAACCAGCATGGTGATCGGCCATGTGAGCGTTACAGCCGCGAGACCCGGTTCATGCAATGCGATTCCGACGAAAAACGTGTCGACGATGCTGTAAACTCCTGCGATCAGCATTCCCGCCATCGAAGGCGTGACATACTGAAAGAACAGCTTCAGGTCCCTGCTCATAATCCTTCCGATCCCTTTCTTTATATTTTTATTGATAATCAAATTATTTACTATAATTTTATTTATTATAATTTCAAGTGCGGATGCGAATTTTTTATTCATGGAAAAGGGGAACTTGCAATCTGTGAAAAATGTTATAAATTAAAAACCTGAATTTCTGGTACTGCAATCGGATTTTCGGCTCACGGTTCCGCCGGGTGCTGCGGAGCCGGGGCGTGAGAGTCCGCTGTTCCTGTTTTTCTGTATCACAAGGTCAGCCGCAATATAACGTTAAGAGTAAAAAAGGGAGAAGATTATGCCGTCCAATGAATGGCTGTTGATTACAGTCGGCGCCGTTCTGGTGAACAACATTGTTCTATCCAGAATCCTCGGAATCTGCCCGTTTCTGGGCGTATCCAAAAAAATCAAGACCGCTCTGGGCATGGCGGGCGCCGTGATTTTCGTCATGGGAATCGCCTCGTTTGCCACTTCAGTGCTTTACCACCTCATGCTTTCCGCGAAGATCAACATCAGAATCGGATCGTTTCAGATTCAGAATCTCGACATCGCCTTTACGAAAATCCTGGTTTTCATTGTCGTGATCGCTGGGCTGGTGCAGATCGTGGAGATTCTGCTCCAGAAATTCAGCCCGGCGCTTTACGGCGCACTCGGCATCTATCTGCCGCTGATCACGACGAACTGCGCGGTTCTCGGTGCTGCCGAGCTCAATGCCGCGAGCGGCCGCGGCATTCTCGCTTCGACCGTTTACGGCATCTGCTCCGGCATCGGTTTCGGGCTTGCCCTGATCCTGTTTGCAAGCATTCGCGAACGTCTGGAGCTTTCCCGCATCCCGAAGATGTTTCAGGGGACGGCGATTGCGCTGATCACTGCCGGAATCCTGGCGCTGGCGTTCATGGGATTTTCCGGTCTGGTCAAATAAATTTGAAAAGGTGGTGTTTATGGAAAGTGTACTGGTTGCCGTCTGTGCGGTTGCCCTGATCGGATTGATCCTCGGGGTGCTCATCGGGTTTGCGGCAAAGAAGTTCGCGGTCGCGTCCGATCCGCGCATCGAGGAAGTGGCGGAACTGCTTCCCGGCGCGAATTGCGGCGGATGCGGTTATGCCGGATGCGCCGATCTGGCAAAGGCGGTTGTCACGAAGGGCGTGAACCCGTCACTCTGCGCGGTCTGCGCCGCTGAAAATGTGGCGAAAATCTGCGCCGTGATGGGGATGGAGGTAGGGACGAAGGAAAAGAAAGTCGCCGTAGTCTACTGTTCCGGCGATCGCAGTCACGCGAAAATGATTGCGCAATACAACGGACTCAACGACTGCCGCGCCGCGGCATCTCTTCACGGCGGCGGCAAAGGATGCCGTTTCGGCTGTATCGGGCTCGGTTCCTGTGCGAGAAACTGTCCGTTCGGGGCGATTGAAATCCGCAACGGGCTTGCCGTCGTGCATCCCGAAATATGCGTCGGTTGCGGAAAATGCGTGGAGATCTGCCCGCGCAAACTGATCCGCCTTGTTCCCGCCGCATCCAGAGGGCATGTTTATTGCAATTCCCTGCTGAAAGGACCGCAGAAAAAGAAATTCTGTTCGATTCCCTGCATTGCCTGCCGCAAATGTGTGAAAGTCGCGCCGGATGTGTTCAATCCGCAGGGTTTTCTGGTGCGTGCGACGAAACCGGAACTCGTGGACGAGGCTCTGGTGAAGAGCGCGGGCTGTCCCACGGGAGCGCTTCAGACAGTGGAGGAGCATCTTGCGCTTGGGCAGGTGCGAAAGAATGACAAGGAGGGTGCCGCATGATTTCATCCATTCATCCGAAAAAATTTGCGGGGGGGATTCACCCGGAGAACGAAGGCAAGGAGCTTTCCGCCGGACAGCCGATCCGGATTCCGCCTCTGCTTGAGAAATATACGCTTCCGGTGCATCAGAATATCGGTGCGCCTCCGAAGCTGATCGTCAAGAAAGGCGATGAGGTCAAAAAAGGACAGCTCATTGCCGAGGCGGACGGATTCATTTCCGTTCCCCTTCATGCCCCGACCAGCGGGAAAATAGGCGATGCCGTCGAGATTCCCGGTGCAAACGGAACCGCTGTCGCTGCCATTGAGATTTTTTCCGACGGCAGAGACGAATGGGGATCGGATCTTGAGCCGTATCCGGACTGGAGGAATACGGATCGGGAAAAACTGAAGAAGCGGATTCAGGAGGCGGGGATCGTCGGCATGGGCGGTGCGGCGTTTCCGACGCACGCGAAACTTTCGCCTCCGCCGGAGAAGATCATCGACACGCTGATTGTCAATGCCGCCGAGTGCGAGCCTTACCTGACCGCGGACGACCGTCTGATCCGGGAACATGCGGAAAAGGTGCTCGGAGGAGCCGCGATTGCCGCGAAGATTCTGAAAATATCGAGGATCGTGGTCGGGATCGAAAACAACAAGCCCGAAGCGATAGAGGCGCTGTCCGACCTGTCGCAGAAATATTCCGCGGAGATTGTCCCGCTGCCCGTGCGCTATCCGCAGGGCGGTGAAAAACAGCTGATCTATGCGCTGACTGCCCGCAAGGTGGTGGCGGGCGGCCTGCCGATGGACGTCGGATGCGTCGTGCAGAATGTCGGCACGCTTGCCGCGATTTACGAGGCGGTGGCGGAGGGGCATCCGCTGATTGAAAGGGTTGTCACGGTGACGGGAACGCCGCTTGTGAATCCGGGGAATTTCCTGCTCCGTCTCGGGACTCCGGTCGGCAGGGCGCTGGAGTTTGC
>DXVA01000071.1:11226-15512 GCA_019408975.1 Lentisphaeria bacterium
AGTTGATTCTAGGCGGCCCGATGATGGGGTTTGCACAGTCCTCGCTGGAGGTGGCGGTTTCCAAAAATACATCGGGAATCCTGCTGCTCGGCTTGGACGAGGTCCGGCAGTTTGAGGCGGGGCCCTGCCTGAGCTGCGGACGTTGTGTGGATGCCTGCCCGATGCGTCTCCTCGTGAGCACATTAAGCAAGGTCTGCGAGAATGAGCGTTATGATCTCGCGGAGGAAAACTATGTCATGAGCTGTCTTGAGTGCGGAATCTGCACTTATGTCTGTCCCGCCGGGCGTCCGAATGTCCAGCATTTCCGGCGTGCCAAAGCTGAAATCAATGCGCGCAGACGCAAAAAGTGAACGGTGTTGAATATGAGTGAAAATGATGTGAAAACTGAACGGCCGATGGTGCGCCTTCCGGCGGAAGGCTCCCTGATATTGAGTTCCTCCCCGCATATCCGTACCGGAGACTCCACGCATAAGGTCATGCTGCTGGTGATTCTGGCGCTGATCCCCGCAGTCCTGGCTTCTGTCTGGTTTTTCGGATGGAATGCTCTGCGTGTGGTTGTTTATTGCATGGCGTTCTGCGCTTTGTTCGAGTATCTGTGGTGCGTGCTCGCAAAAACAAGGTCGACTCTCTCCAATCTCAGTGCGCTGGTGACGGGGCTGATTCTCGCCTTGAATGTGAGCCCTCTGACTCCCTGGTGGCTCTGCCTCGCCGGTGCGTTTATCGCGATCATCGTGGCGAAACAGGTTTTCGGCGGACTCGGGCAGAATCCGTTCAATCCCGCCGCCGTCGCCCGCGTCGCAATGCTGGTCGGCGCGACGGGCCCGATGACGATGTGGGTGAATCCAGCGCCGGGTGCGATTCTGGGGCTGGCGGATAAAGTGGATGCGGTTGCTTCCGCGACGCCTCTTGCGGCGGCGAAAGCCGTTGCCGGAAACGCGGCGGAGATCGCCCGTTACAATTCGTGGGATTTCCTCTGGAACGCTTTCATCGGCAATGTGGGCGGGAGCCTCGGCGAGACTTCCGCGCTTGCGATTCTGATCGGAGGGGTTGCCCTGATCGCATTGCGTGTGATTCATTGTTATATTCCGCTGGCGATTTTCGTGACGATTGCGGTATTCGTCTGGATTGTGAACCTCGCCAGTCCCGGGCTGACGCCGGGACCGTTGTTTCATCTGCTGACCGGCGGTGTGATGATCGGCGCGTTTTTCATGGCGACGGATATGGTGACTTCTCCGGTGACGCATCTGGGCGGAGTCGTGTTCGGTGTCGGGATCGGCGTCATCGTATGCGTGATCCGTATCTGGGGATCGTTCCCGGAGGGGATGAGTTTTGCGATTGTGATTATGAATGCGCTGGTTCCGCTGATCGATAAACTGTGTTATAAGCGCCCATTCGGATGGCATCCGTCTTCGGTCAGCATTCTTCAGCCGCGCAGAGGAGAGATCAAATGAATCAGAAATCCGTGAATATGCTTTATCTCGGCGTGTTTCTCTGCCTCGTCTGCGCGATTGCCGCGGGAGTCATGGGAAGTGTCGCTGTCGTGACGAAAGAGCCGATCGCCAAAGCGAAAATGAAGAAGATTTCCGACGGGCTCCGCGCTGTTCTGCCGCCGTTCAACAATAATCCGATGGAGGATGTCAGGAGCTGCCGGGAAAGCGACGGGTCCGTGGTCGAATTCTACCGCGCGTTCCAGGACGGCAAACCGGTCGGAGTCGTAGCGAAAGTTTCCAGTCCGATGGGATACGGCGGACGGGTTGACGGGCTTGTTTCCTTTACGCCGGACGGGAAAATCCGGACGGTGATCGTGACCGCCCACAATGAGACGCCGGGGCTTGGAACCAACCTGACCGACCGCAAGGAGGAAAAGACTCTTTCCAGTCTTTTCTCCGGGAAGGAGAAGAAGGAGGGGCTTCCCCCGAACCGGTATCTTGACCAGTTCGGTTCGCACTTCGCGGGCGATGGGTGGGCAACTCCGTGGAAGATTAAAAAAGACGGCGGAGACGCCGATTATATCAGCGGGGCGACCCTGAGTTCCCGCGCGGTGACGGATCTTGCATGGCGTGCCGCCTCCGCATTCCGGGAACATAAGGCGGAACTTCTGGCGCCCGCAATCAGAAAGGAGAATGTGAAATGAAACTTTCCGAAGAATTTTTGAAGGGGATCTGGAAAGAGAATCCCGTTCTGGTGCTGATCCTCGGCATGTGCCCTTCGCTGGCGACCTCCTCCAATGCCGTCAACGGCATGGGGATGGGGCTTGCCACGACCTTTGTCCTGCTTTGCAGCAACGTCGTGATATCCGCGGTCCGCAATATTGTCCCGGCGAAGATCCGCATTCCCTGCTATATTGTGGTGATTGCAACTTTCGTGACGGTTGTGGATCTTCTGATGCAGGCTTATACGCAGAGTCTTTACAATGCGCTCGGAATCTTCATTCCACTGATCGTCGTGAACTGTATTGTGCTCGGGCGTGCCGAGGCGTTCGCGTCCAAAAACACGATGCTGTATTCCGCGATGGACGGTTTGGGCATGGGAATCGGTTTTACGCTCGCCCTGACCTTCATCGGGCTGATCCGTGAATTTCTGGCGGCTGGAACGCTGTTCGATATCAAGATCATTTCGGCATGGCAGGGGTTTTCGGTGATGGGACAGGCTCCCGGCGGATTCATCGTCATGGGGTTCATTCTTGCGGGAATGAACTTTTACAATATGCGGCGTGCCGCCAAAGCAGGCAAAACCTGCGAGCTTCCGCAGGAATTGGACTGCCGCCATTGCAATATCTGTCATCTCGGCGAGGAAAAGAGAGACTGATATATGGAATTGCAGACCTGTCCGGAAAAATGGAAAAACCTGTGGAGGGCAGACTTGCCTTATCTGTCCCGGATGGGAAAAACATTGCGGAGGAACGGATTGTGATTGCCGTAATTTCATGGGAGGGAAGTTTGCCGGTGGACAGGCATTGAAACCGGGGAAATATTCATTCTCCTTGAATCGAACCGCTTGAGTCCGGCAGGGCATATCAGAAACAGACTTGTCGGTTCAAGGTCGTGGAGTTATAATGAATTCAATCATGTTTCAGCGGCGCCGGATTTCAGTGCCGTCGAGCTTGCGGGCGCCGAGAAGGGTTCGGGCTTTGTCGTACGGCATGTCATAGGCGGGGAGGGCGATTCGCGTCTGCGGGGAACCGAAGGTATGTTTTATGCCCATCAGGTCAAGCAGAAGTTCAAACGTCAGGTCGTTGGTGAAAATGCAGTCCGCATTGGAACGCAGTGTTTCTTCCAGTCCGGGACGTTCTTTCCGCAGGGATTCCGAGAGATAGAGAAGCATCGGAATCTCTGCGATTTCCTGTTCATAGGCGTCCGCGCCATGCCCGACTCCGGGTTTCTCCGAATGATCCGAAAGATATACGGCGGCTTTCACATGTGGATTTTTCCGCAGAAGCGAAAATATCTTTTCCAGAATGCCGTCCACATACAGGACGCTTTTATCGTAAACGCTCCATGCAAGACCGTCGCCGAACCCTTCCGGATAACGGCGGGCATAGGGACCGTGATTGCCCATGAGGTGCAGGACGATGAAAGCACGTTTTGAATTCAGATGTTGTGAAAATGGTTCAAGCAATGCTTCGTCCGGACGTGCCCGCCAGAGGATGAAATCCTCCATTGTATTGAGCCAGATGCACTGGTCCGCCCCGGAAGCCAACGCCGCGACAGGAGAGTCGAAACGTCCGTGAGGATACTGGTTGCTCAGGAACACGGTATGGTAGGAACAGTATTTCAGGACATCGAAAATGCTTGGCGCAACTCCGTTTTCCGCCCGGATATACTGATTGTGCGCAGTCAGCAGGTAAGAGATGACCTGCATGGTCTGGACGTGGCATGAGAATGCGTTTTTCATGAGGATGAAACCCGGTTCCCGTGCCGCCGCTTTCATGAACGGCGTCGTGTCGAGTTCGTAACCGTAGGCGCTGCAATGGTTTTTATTGTGGGATTCCCCGATGATCAGAACGTAAATCCCGTCACTGCCGCTGTCTTTTTCGACGTGCTTTTCCACGGCTTTCCGCCGTTCCGCGCCGGATGCGGCATATTGTTCGATGACTGCGAAATATTGCAGGCTGTCCGTGAACAGAACCTTCGTGCGGTTCAGCGCGTCGATTCCCGTGAGCTCGTTGTAAAGCGCCGGGGAGATGCAGAGCAGCATCAGGACAACGGCGCAGGAAAAGAGGCGGGAGTTCCGACGGGGGATGCCGATCCGGTTCAGCAGGAACAGCCCTGCTGCGGCGAGGAGCA
>DXVA01000072.1:0-6768 GCA_019408975.1 Lentisphaeria bacterium
GTTAATTATAGTATTTCTTTAAAAGAAAACAACCCCTGAAAGCGAAAAAATCATTGAAATTTTGCAGTTTGTGTGATATTCTTACCATATCATGATAAAACAGAAACAGAACAGCATCTCTTTGGACTCCATTGCGACGGAATGCGGCGTCAGCCCCATGACCGTCAGCCGTGCGCTGCGCCAGCTCCCTACGGTTTCCGAGGAAACCCGGAAGCGTGTCTTTGAAGCTGCGGCGCGCCTCGGCTATCTGCGCACGACTCGCGCCGGACGGAAAGCAACGCTTCACGAACAGCTTCATTCGCGTCCCGTCCAGATCATCGCGGGGGAAGGCAGAGAGGGCATGGGCAGATTCCACTCGGAACTTACTCTGTCGCTCGTGCGTCTGCTCGCCTCGAAACGCTACGAATGCATCATACGCGTCTCCGACGGCAATTACAAAGAGTTCACGCGAATGCTTGCGACTGCGGGGAAAGCGGATGTGGAAGCCAGCCTGATCATCGGCAACTTCACTGAAAAGGAACGCCGTTCCCTGCTGACCGCCCTGCCCGGCGCAATCCTGCTGGACGATACGGGAAAAGATGTGATCGAATCCGTTTACAGTTCCTTTTCCTTTGACAATACGCGCGCGGCGGCTCTGGCAATGAAACATTTTCTCTCCTCCGGGCGCCGCCGGGTCGCTCTCGTTTCAGGCCCGAAAGAACATTTCTTCACACGGGAAATCGAGTCCGGGTACCGCGACATCCTGTCCGCCGCCGGAATTCAGGCGGACGAAAGCCTGATCTGCTATACGGACTTTACGGCAGCGGCGGCGGCAAACGCAGTGGAATCCCTGTTGAAACGGGACGTGAAATTCGATGCGGTCTTCACAAACGATGAAATGGCGGGCGGCGTTTACCGCACCCTGCTGAAGCGCGGCATCCGCATTCCGGAAGATGTGGCGGTCTGCGGATGCGACGGACTGCCTGTCGGCGAACAGCTCTATCCGCAGCTGACGACGATCATTCTCGACTACAAACAGCTTGCCAGGCAGGTGATCGACAAGATCACGAATCAGGATCTGGCACTGACGCCCGTGCGTGTGCGCCTGCTCCCTTTCCTGAAAATCCGGGAAAGCGCCTGACCTTCTTCCGTTCCGGTTGTTTTCGCAACCCGTTGAATCAGGATGGCAAAATCCACATTACAGCACGAAATTACCATGATTAGCACATAAGTTTTATATTTTTAGAGAAAAGAGGCTTTCTTTTTATCTTTTCCCCCTTATATTTTTTATATAAGAGAGTTTCACAGTTACTCATCAAACTAAAGAGGAAAAAACAAAAATGGCCAAGATCACATTCATGGGAGCCGGCAGCACGGTGTTTGCCAAAAACGTGCTCGGCGACTGCATGTGCAGAGAAGCGTTGAGAGATTCTCACATCGCGCTTTATGACATCAACAAGGAACGCCTCATCGAATCCGAGAAGATGCTCACGACGCTCAACCAGAACATCAACGGCGGACGAGCGAAAATCACAACGCATCTGGGTGTCGCCAACCGCAAAAAAGCACTCAAAGGAGCCGATTTCGTGGTCAACGCGATTCAGGTCGGCGGCTATGAGCCCTCAACTGTGATCGACTTCGAGATCCCGAAAAAATACGGGCTGCGCCAGACCATTGCGGACACTCTCGGCATCGGCGGCATTTTCCGTGCGCTCCGCACGATTCCCGTAATGCTCGATTTTGCAAAAGACATGGAGGAAGTCTGCCCGAACGCGTGGTTCCTCAATTACACGAATCCGATGGCGATGCTCACCGGCGCGATGCTCCGCGGAACCTCCGTCAAAACCGTCGGACTCTGTCACTCGGTGCAGGTCTGCGCGCAGTCTCTGCTGATGGCGCTCAACCTCTACGACGAAAAGAAAGACGGTCCTTTTGAAGACCTCGGCTACCGCACGAAAATCGCCGGCATCAACCATATGGCATGGCTTCTCGAGCTCACGAAAGACGGCAGGGACGTCTATCCGCAGATGCGCAAGCTCGGTCCGAAGATCGTCAAGAAATACCGCGGCGGCAAAGAGAAACACGGAAATCTGATCCGCCTCGAAATGATGAATCGCTTCGGCTATTACGTCACAGAATCCAGCGAGCACAACGCAGAATACGCCCCCTACTGGATCAAGGCGGCTTATCCCGAACTCATCGACGAATACTTCATCCCGCTGGATGAGTATCCCCGCCGCTGCGTCAACCAGATCAACAACTGGAAGAAACAGTACAAAGATATCTGCGGCAACCCGAAACTCGACCATAAACTCTCCAGAGAATACGGTTCCGGCATCATGAATGCGATCGTGACGAACACCCCCTACCAGATCGGCGGAAACGTCATGAACAACAGACTCATCACCAACCTGCCGGACAATGCGGTGGTAGAGGTGCCGTGCCTTGTCGATTCAAACGGCGTTCAGGGAACCTATGTCGGGGCTCTTCCGCCGCAGTGCGCCGCCATGAACATGACCAACATCAATGTTCAGCTGCTCACGATCGAAGCTGCCCTCACACTCAAGCGCGAGCATATCTACCATGCTGCAATGCTTGACCCGCATACCAGTGCGGAACTCAATATCGACGATATCATCGCCATGTGCGACGATCTCATCGAAGCTCACGGAAATATGCTCCCGAAATATCATTGAGCCAGTCAAGCAGCCTGACAGCTTCCCGGCATACAGCGGATTTCGCGCTGTATGCTGTTTTTTATCTCCCGAGCCGTAAAACATTCAGAAACAATATATCACCGGCAGACAGACCTGCCGTCTTTGAAAACCTCACCGGTACCCGGCATACGGAAAAAACATGTTTTTTCGGCAAGCCCCTATTGACAAAACGCGCATTATCGCTTATAATATAAATGATCAAACGAATGATCACAATAAAAACCGGAGGAAAAATGGCTGTTACAATGCGGGATATCGCGCGGGTTGCGCAAGTGGACCCCTCGGTCATATCGGCTGTCCTGAACGGCAGCAAATCCATCCGGGTTTCAGCGGAGAAACGCAGGCAGGTGCTGAATCTGATCAAGAAGATGAACTACCGTCCGAATCTGACAGCCCGCAGTCTGATCACACGCAAGAGTTTCGCCATCGGAGTCCTGGCGTATTCGACACGCGACCGTTTTTATGCGGCGATGATGGCTGAACTGCAACAACAGCTCCTTTCCCGCGGTTATGCCGGAATCTATGCGTTCTGGAACGATGATTCGGAGGTGGAAAAAGCCTATGACACCATTCTGACCAGAGGAGTGGACGGCATTATCACGACACATGACAATCCGGCGCTGTTCCCGCGTGAGATTCCGACTGTGATCTACGGCTTGCAGCAGGAAGGGTATGACTGTGTCCTGCTTGATTACGAAACTGCCATCCGCAACTCTTTGGGTTATCTGCTGCGGCTGGGGCACCGCAAAATCGGCTGTCTGGGGATTCAGCCGCACGATCCGCGTTATCCGGTGTTCATCCGGACCATGGCGGAGGCGGGGCTGGAAGTCCGTCCGGAGTGGATGGCTGAATGTTCCGGATTCCTGGCAGACGCCTATCAGGCGGCGATGAATCTGCTGAACCTGCCGGACAAGCCGACCGCCCTGATCGCAAAAAACGATATGGCGGCGCTTGCCGTGCTCAATGCCGCCGCAAGAACCGGAATCCAGATCCCTGCGGAACTATCCGTTATCGGATTCGACAACATCGAAGAGGGACGTTACAGTTTTCCGGCGATTACGACCAACGGCGGCGATACACGCCAGCTGGTGGAGGAACTGCTGGAAACCTTGTTCCACCGGATGGCACACCCGGACGCACCGACCCGGGTCAGACTGATGGAAGTGGAGCTGTCAGTCCGGGAATCCTGCGCTCCCGCGGGGAACGGGGACAATCTCAAATCAGTTACGGAAAGAATCTGTAGGCAATGAACGGGAAACGGAAAAACAACTGGCTCCATTTGGATCTGAAAGGAGCGATTCCTTCAGCAGGAAAGCTGCTGGAACAACTGAAATTCTGGAAAGACTGTGGGTATGACGGCATCGTCTGGGAATACGACGACCGGATTCCGTGGCAGAGCTGGCAGGATACATGGCGCGGCGGCTACACCATTCAGGAACAGCAGCGCTTGATGGGCGCCTGCCGGGAACTGGGCATGGAAGCGGTGCCGCTGATCCAGATTCAAGGGCATCTGGAATGGCTTCTGAAACATGAGCAGTACAGCGCATGGCGGGAAAACGGAGTCAGCAGCGAGCTCTGCCCGCTGCATCCGGAGGTGCTTCCACGCCTGAAGAAATGGATTGACGAGGTCATGGCACTGCATCCGGGGAGCCGGTTTCTGCATCTGGGCGCGGATGAAACTCTGCACATGGGCGAATGCGGGAAGTGCAGTTTGCATGACAAAATGGAATTGTACGGGGAACACGTTTCCGGGCTATGCAGTTACGTCTTGGAAAAAGGATGGCGCCCGCTGATCTGGGCGGATATGTTCTGGCGTGAGAAGCGTCTGGATGTGGCAGCCCGGCTTCCCGAAGGAACGATTCTCGTCGACTGGCAGTACAGCGGCACTCCGCCTTACGAGACGACTGAAGCGCTGATGCAGTGCGGACACGAGGTCATGGGCGCCTCCGGCGCAATGACCGGCTGGTGGGAACACTGTTACCGGGTACAGAGCGAACCGGAAAGCCGGGTCCGGAATGTCAGCGCATGGAATCGCTGGGCGGCGGAACAGGGTATCGGAATGATTCATACCACCTGGACCCGCGGAGCCAGCCTGTGGAATATCTACGGACCGTGGCACGGAGCTCTTCCCGCCTTTATCGCAGGCGGAAACCCGGAACACTGGGAGCGGCACCCGTGGCACGGATTCATGGAACGTCTCGCACGGGTCATGGCACAGGATGTGCCGGACGAACTGGACCGGATGGCGGCGGAAGTACTGGAACTTCCCGCAGGCGGTTCCATCGAGGCAGAATCCCGCCGGTGGTGGAATCTGGCTCTGCGGTATCAGTCACTGCAGAAACAGCTGTTGATCCACCGCAGCACCAGAACCTGCCTGGAACAGGTCGGAAGATTCGTCGGCAGGGATGAGGCAATGTTTCACAGGAATTGTGTCCTTCCGTTTACCGAACTGCTTCCGAAAGCGGAGCAATGGGAACAGGAGGCACGGGCATTCTGGAAGGACAATGAACTGAGTGACACGGAGGAATTCATGGCAACTCACAGCGGAATCATGATCAATGAAATCAAATATTATTTAAACACCAAAACGGAGGTTTGATTTTTATGAGAAGACCTGGATTTTTCACCCTTATCGAGCTCCTCGTCGTGATAGCGATCATCGCGATCCTTGCGGCGATGCTGCTGCCGGCGTTGAGCAAGGCACAGGAAAAAGCAAGACAGACAACCTGCCTGAGCAATCTGCGCCAGCTCAGCATGGCTTTCGTCACTTATCAGGGAGATTTCAATGACAGCTTCATTCCCTTGCAGTATAAGGGATTGGGATGGACGGGAACGGCAGTCCCCGAATATACCTGGACCTGGGGAGTCGGCATGAGAGACCTGAGCTACGTCAACAATAACCGCCTCTATATCTGCAACAGTATTCTAAAGCAGGTGGGAGCGAATAAACTGTATTGCGATCAACTGGTCAGCAATCCCGCGATCAATTCACGTTATCAATACGTCCACTACGGATATAACGGCAATTACATCGGTTCATCCTACAGCGTCGACACGACTTGGACGCCGGCGCTTTATCGGCAGGTGAAACGTCCGTCGGAAAAAATTCTCCTGGGAGAAACCAACGCCTATTATCGGCTTTACGTGCCATCCGGTTCCAATCCGAGCAATATCCTGAGCCTTCACAACGGAGGCTCCAATTTCCTCTGGGTGGACGGACATGTCAGCTATGTCCGCAAAAACCATTCCCTGCTGTATCTGCGCAAATATTATGAAAGGGATTGAGAAATGAAACGGTTCGGATTTTTTCTGGCTGTTCTGTTTCTGGGAAGCGGATGGGCGGAAGACAAGGAAAACACGCTGACATTCCAGCGCACGGAAGTCACTTCTCCCCTGAAGATCGGTTCCCGCCCCCGGGCAACGCCCCATACGATGATTTACGCCCGCATTCAGCCTTATGATCTTTACGGTAACTATCTGGAAGAATGGATCGACCGTCCTCTTTACCACAACAGGGAGTTTCGTGACAGCGCATCGGGGCATCTGGCTGCATTCAAGCGCGATGTGGATGCGGCAAAAGAGTATGAAATCGAAGGTTTCACGATGCTCGGCAATGCTTATGCCTCCCGTTATAAGACCGTTCTCGACTGGCTGAAACAGAATAAAATCCGGAATTTCAGCTTCATGTCCGGAATAGCCTGGAGCAGAGGCATTGATTATTCCCGTTATTTGAATACGGTCAGGCTGGCGGCAGGCAGTCCCTACACGCTGTGGATCGACGGCAGGATTCCGCTCTTCAGTTATGTTTCCATCCCGGAGAAAAACTTCCGGGAAATCCGGAAACGTCTTGCCGCGGACGGTTTTTCCAATGTATTGCTGTTCGACGATGTCTGGCTGGATGTCTTTGCGGAATACAACCGTACAGGAAAACTTTCCGATGCCACATTGCAGAAAACCGGTCAGGCAATCCGGAAAAAACTGAATTATGCCGATGGTCTCATTCTGGCAAATTTCCACATGGACCGTGACCCTAAAGGAGAATATGCCTTAAAACGCCGTTTCCTGTCTCTTA
>DXVA01000072.1:6784-9087 GCA_019408975.1 Lentisphaeria bacterium
GAACTGGACGAAAAGTATATTGCCCCGCTGATGGAGAAAATCTACAAAGAACCGGAAAACCGGAAAAAACTGCTCGGCGTGAATATCCGCCACGGCTATATTGGACACATGAGCGGAATCAACGAAGCGGAACTTGGAACTTCACAGCTGCGGGAGGCGATGGATACCGCCCTGCTGATGAACCCGGATATACTGTCACTGGTGGAATGGAACGAAGTCAATGAAAATACCAGCTTCCAGCCCACGGTGGCAAATTCCCGCGCACTTCAGCGCCTGATCCGCTTCTATGCCCGTTTCCTGAAAGGACTGCCGGCTGCGCCGAATCCCGGCGATGACACCGCCGTCCCAAATCTGGTGGTATCAGCCCGGCAAACAGTCAAACTCGGAGAAAAATACCGGATTGAACTGCTTCATATTCCCGATACGGCCGACAAAGGAGCTTACACTGTTGAACTGATCCTGAAAAACCAGGCGGGCAAGGTGCTCCATACATTTGCGGCGGACCGTTTCCATTACAATCGGTTAACTGCGGTGACTTATCTGGTTCCCTCCGAAGAACTGGCGGACAATCAGGCGGTGATTCCGGAGCTGAAAATAACGTATCAGGGAAAAAAGCTGAACTTCGATGCCCTGCCCTGCACCCGCCTTACAGCTTCGGAAGGCTGGAATTTCAAAGAAACCCGGCAGCCTTTGCGGGATCTTCCGGCATCCGTCACGCTTGATTTCCAAACGGAAGCTCTGGGAAAATCCCGCTACCGTGTTCGGGGAAAACTGAAAGCGGCGGAACCGCTGGCTTCGGTGGAAATACTGGACGGGGAAAGGGAAGTGTGGGCGCTGGACAGGGAAAACCGTTTCGATCCGGCAAAATACCATCTGCTGCGCATTCAATTCTCCGCGAAGAAAGATACTCTGCGCCCGGTTGTGCTGTCGGTTCCGGGGGTGACGGATTTTCTGTATCAGCCTTGGGGACGCCCCTACGCGGGGTTCGGCAAATGGAAAAAACAGAACGACCATGTGACAGGCAATCTTCTATTCTGGAAAAACGGCAGTTCCATGCTGCTTGGAATCCCGAAAAACGCCCTTGACGCAGTAATCAAACTGGACATTCAGGGAGTGGGCGCTACGCAGCTGGCAGTAAAAGAACTGCTGGCAAAAAAGCGTTATGCCTGCGAACTGGCGGAACAGACTCAGGTCAAATATTCCGTTCAGGAGACACCGGGAGACCATCCGGTGCATTGGAACCGTCCCGAAGCATCTTTTGATACGGTAATTACAGCGCAGCGCCCACAGCCCGTTTTCCAGCTGAGGCTCATAACGGTTTCCGGAAAAACCTGGCGCTCCAAACCCGTATTTCCTGAACAGGAAAGTGTGCAGAAAGAAAAATTAAATGTTTTCTCTGCCTCGAAACATAAAGTGGTGACACTGCAAGTGCCGTCGAGCAGGATCACGGCAATTGACTATCGCTTCAAACCGGATTACGGCAATTGGCTGACCGATGCCTCCTCGCGGACGCTGGACGCAGGACTGGGCGGCGGCTTCCAGTATCTTTACCCCATGTGTTTCGGCAGTCTGCCGAAAAATGCAAAAACGACCGCACCCGAATGGCGTCGCGAAGCGACTGGCTGGATTCTGCAATTCGACGGGATTTCCAACTATCTGGTGTTTCCGGCAGATGCCTTCCCGACCGGTCCTTTCACACTCGAATTTGAAGCGAAAACGGATTCACACGCCAATCAGGCTCTGTTCCGCCATGCGGCGCTTGACCTGAGTTCGCTGGACACTTATATCGTGGACGGGTGTCTCCGGGCATCCTTCGCAGGAATGGGAGTCAATTTCAACAGCCGTTACTATGAACTTCCAGTAAAACTGCCGTTCCCGAACGGACGCTGGAACCGGGTAAAAATCAGCTACGATCTGAAGAAAATGACCTTTTCCGTAAACGGGCAAAGCCACAGTTTTCCGTTTGCATGGCGCGCGGCGGAATCAGCGGCGGCAATATTCGGCGGCATTATCGGCAATGACAAAAACGCCGGCAAATACCATCTGAAGTTTTTCAACGGCGGACTGCGCTCCCTGAAAATCCGGCATAATGCGGAACCATAAGCAGAAACGGCGATATCAGTATGCAGTCTGACGCTGCATGACTGCAAATCGTATTCTGTCAGGCTTTCGGACCGTAAAATGTTTCCGAAAGCCTGAATTCCGGTTCAGGAAGTTCTTTCCCCGCCAGAAAATCCCGGCACAATGCCAGCGCGCCGGCAAAAGCGCCGGGACGGTGCCAGTAGATCGGAACACCGTTGCGC
>DXVA01000072.1:9097-15454 GCA_019408975.1 Lentisphaeria bacterium
CGTTGCGCTCCATGTTGCGGAACCATGAATCCTGCCGTTTCGCAAACTGGCGGATTTTTATCAGGAGCTGGTCCCGCATTTCCTCGTAAGTCAGCTTTCCCTGCAAATGAAGCGCCATGTAACGGTATTCCAATCCGAAAAATTCCAGACGCTCCCAGGAAATCCCCCTGACATCATGAAGGTGCCGCGCCTCGTCCAGCATTCCCGCATTCAGACGGGCGTCCAGACGTTCCTCGATCCGCCGGTGCACCTCCTGACGGTCACGCAGAACGCCCATCACAAGAAAATCCCAGCCGGAGGACGGCGAATTCGCCGCAGCCAGCAGAGATTCGTCCGGCTGTTTCGTCAGGATTTCGATCCGGCGGATCAGACGTGTCCGGTTTTCCGGCTCGTTGTGCAGAATACACGAATCCGGTTCCAGTCCCCGCAGTTTTTCCCGGAGCTCTCCGATGCTCATGGAGCGCAGAGCCTTGCGTTCTTCCGGGTCCGGCGCTCCGCCCCGAAGCGAATAATTGCGCAGAACCGCGTCAAGATACAGTGCGGTGCCGCCGGCAAGCACGGGAGTCCGCTTTCTTGAATGGATATCCTGAACCGCATTCCGGCAGTCACGCATGAATTCAGCCAGATTATATTCATAATCAGGTTCCGCGATATCGATCAGGTGGTGTTCCACGGTTTCGCCGGAAGGAAGCGTGTATTCCCCGATATCCTTCCCGCTCCCGATGTCAAGCCCGCGGTAAAGCTGGCGCGAATCGACACTCACAATCGCTCCGTCGATCTGCGCGGCAAGGCGGACCGCAAATGAAGTTTTTCCGCACGCTGTCGGACCGAGAACCACGACAATTTTTATTTTATCATCCATAAAAAATCCGTTTTTTTCAAAAAATATGCAATTTTCAGTATCTATCTTCTTAAATATAACGCTTGTCAGCTGGTAATCATGCGTTTTTGGAGTTAAATTATAGAAAATTTTCAAATATTTAAAATTGAGAGTCGAAAACATGGAAATGCAGAATACGATCAAAAGCGAGGCGGCAATCAGCGGAATCGCTCTCCATACGGGCGTCCGCATTCATCTGCGGATGAAACCCGCCCCGGAAAATACCGGAATCGTTTTCCGGAGAACGGACATGCCGGGTGCGCCGGAAGTCAGAGCCTATGCACCCAATGTGATCGATGTCCGCCGCGCCACGACGATTGCAGCCCCATCCAAGGCATACGTTGTCACTGTGGAGCATATCATGGCGGCATTTCATGCGGCAGGCGTGGACAATGCATATGTGGAAATGGACAATGCCGAACCTCCGGTGGCGGACGGGTCTGCGGGTCCCTACTTCAAAATGATCAAAGAAGCTGGAATTCAGGAACAGAACGCTCCGGCGCAGTTCTGGACGACCGATGCCCCGCTTTATGTGGAAAACGGGGCTACCTCAATGGTTGTCCTGCCGTCCGACACGTTCCGGATTTCCTGCACCGTGGCATTCGGGGAGACGGCACTCGGCACCCAGTTCCACAGCCTGGAAGTAACGCCCGAAAATTTTGAAAGAGAACTGGGGCCATGCCGGACCTTTGTCGCATATCGCGACCTCGCGCAGCTCATCGCCGCCGGGCTTGCCAAAGGCGGAAGCCTCGATAATGCGGTGATCCTCCATGACGGCGCCATCATCAGCAACGACGGTCTGCGGTTCCCGAACGAACTTGTCAGGCATAAAATCATGGACATGGTCGGCGACCTCTACCTGACCGGAAAAAGAGTCCGCGCCCATGTCATTGCAATCAAACCCGGCCATTCCACGAATGTGCAGCTTGCAAAGCTCATGCTTGCCCGGGAAACCGCACAAAAATAAAGAAAGGAAAATGTTATGTCAGGAGAAATTATCGGCGTTTCCGCCCTCAGAGAGATCCTGCCCTGCCGCCCTTCCATGCTCCTGCTCGACCGGGTCTTTGTGGAAAGCGAAAACAAACTCATCGGCCTGAAATCCATCTCCATGAACGAACCCTGTTTCATGGGGCACTTCCCCGGACATCCGATTCTGCCGGGAGTGCTTCAGGTCGAAGCGATCGCGCAACTCGCCGAAGTCGGGCTCTGGAAGCGTCTCGACCCCGAACGCAAAGGAGATTTTTACATCAGGGAGCTTCATAAAATCAAGTTCCGCCGCCCCAACAACCCCGGCGACCGTCTTGTGATTGAAGTCGAACTCTCCAATATCGGCACGGACAGCGCGGAATTCAAAGCCACGGTCAAAAACAATTCCGGTGTCGCATGCAATGCGAACGGAGTCGTCGCAATCCGCCCGAAGATCACGGCGGCGGAACCGATCATGCCCTACAATGAATTCGATAAAGGGGAAAACAGCGTCATGAGCGTCAATCAGATCATGGGGCTGATTCCGCACCGTTATCCTTTCCTGTTTGTGGACTATGTCTCCAAAATTGAAGGCAGCCATGTGACAGGCGTCAAGAACACCACGGAAAGCGAACCGATCTTCCGCCAGTACAAAGACGGTTATACGGTTCTCATGGGTGCGGTTCAGGCGGAAATCATCGCGCAGGTCGGGGCGATCTACATGCTTTCCAATGAAAACAACAAGGGGAAAATCGCCTACTTCATGGGCATTGACAAATCTGAAATGTTCGCTCCGGTCTTCCCCGGCGACCAGCTCCGCCTTGAAGTCGATATTCCCGATGGGAAATCAAAATTCGGCAAAGGCGAAGGCTTCATGTATGTCGGCGACAAACTGGCGTCTCATACCTGCATGCTCTTTGCGATCGTTGATCCCTGACAGTGACCAGCATATGAAAAAGCACGGCGTCTTTTCCGATGCCGTGCTTTTTTATGAGTATCTTTTCCGGTGCTTTACAGCACTTCGATATCCATCCATTCGGCAAACTGTTTAAGTTTATCCATTATGTCCCCGTGAACGACGACATAATGGTGTTCGATACCGTTGCCGATCACCGTATCGACCATTTCGGAAATCCGGCGGTCGAACTTCACTTTCAATGGATTGCCTCGCAGAATCTGATCCGTATCCAGCGCCGTTCCGGCTGCGGCGAAAAGACGGTATTTCCCCTGCTCCCGTGTTTCGCCGAGGCGCATCATCGTAATGCGTCCGGGCTTCAGCGGAAATTCGCAGGTCACGCCCTTGACCCCGCCGCCGTCAATGATCGAAGACTTGCAGAACTGCGGTGTGCATCCGTTGCGGCAGAGAGACGGAGCCGCCGCACCGCAGTGCCATACGACTCCGGTATTTTCTTTCTCATCAAAATAAATCCAGTCGCAGAAGAAAGGAATCGCGCCGTCCGTGAGCCATTCGCCGAGCTTCATTGCCACCGCGCCGAGGACATCTCCCTCGCACGCCGTGATATATTTCGTCTCGTTCAGCATTCCGATCAGCGCGCAGATGCCAAGCCCGTAAATGTCGTTCACATCCGGCCAGCAGCGAAGCGCAAAGGTGGAAAGCCGGTACTTCGCGGCGGTCTCTTCCAGCGCCTGATAAAGAGCTTTCAGCTTCCGGTGCTCCTCACAGGTGATATCCTTAATCCTGACTTTATCCGCCGCTTCACAAACGGGCTCTGCAGAACCTTCGAGAATCTTCTTCGCCCGATCCACAACCTCCAGCAGGGTGATTTTTTCGGTTTCGACCCCGAATTTCGCGCAAAGCGCCAGTTCATCGTAGTTGGATGTATAGAAGCCGGGGACGCGCCCGCCGACGGAACCGATGCGCAGTCTGCCGAGTTCGCGAATCGCGCGGACCACAAGAAACTTTTCCATCAACTTCTCTTTTACCGCATCGCAGTCGCCGTAGACAAAAGAGTAGTTCAATCCCATCCGCCACAAAGCATGAGCATTCATATTAGTCGCGCAAAAGCTGTTTGCCTGAAGGCGCCCGCCCTGCATCGGAGGTTCGGGGACGGACCAGAAAATCACGGGAACGCCAAGTTTTTTCGCCGCGGACGGCGCACAGGCGCCCAGTGCGAATGTCAGGAAATGAACGACCAGGCAATCCACTTTGACATCTGCGAATTTTTCGATCGCCTCCGCCGCCTGCGCCTCGTTCTGAATCAGCCCGCCGCAGTCAGCCAGCTCGATATCAAGCGAATTCAACATGTTCAGGGCATCCGTGCGCTGTCCGGCGAGTTTATCATTGATCCAGGAACCTTTGACCAGAGAAAGATAACCGACTTTTACTTTTTTCATAACATCCTCCACTGTTTGATGTGATCTAAAATTACAGCCGGAGACGCCGTTCGCCAATCGGATTTTTGGCGTAAAAACCGGACTTTTGGCTCATGTTTCCACGATTTCAGACTTTTTCATGCTGCGGAATGCACCGCAAATGCCCGTGAGAATATGACACTTCACGCTTGCAATCCGCGGCAAAAAAGAGTATGATACTGCAAAACTCCATTTTCAGCGGGGAAAATCATGAAGACATTCAAACTCGAAGATTTCTGCAAAACATCCGGGCTCCACCTCCATCTTGTCCGCCAGTCCCCGCCCGCCGGCTATTACGAGGCACCCCATATCCACAACTATACCGAAATCCTTTATATTCAAAGCGGAAGCGGCGTCAATACGATCGCCCGGTCCGATTATCCGATCATTCCCGGCGATATTTATGTCATTCCGCCGGAAACACTCCATACGTTCTGCATTACCCATCAGGCCGTCACCTGCAATCTTCTGGTTGATTTCCGGGCGTTTTCCCGTCTGGAACTTGACTCCCTGAATGAGTATGCCAATTTTTCGGAAATTTTCATGAAACGTGGAAACACTGGGAAATGCCTTCATCTGTCCGCGCCGAACAGCATGGACATCGCGGAAATGATGAACGCAATATACCATTCTCTCAAGGGGCGTTCTCCCGGTTATGCAGCGGAACTTCACGCCCGCACACTGCTGATTCTCACGCAAATCTGCCGGAAAGCCGGAAGGCTCCGCGATTTCGGGGAAATGAACAGGGCGACGGCGCAGAAACTCTCGAAACTGACGAATTATCTTGCCGCTCATTTCCGTTCGCCTTTCCGACTGGAGCAGATTGCGGAAACCATGAAAATGACTCCCAACAGCGTAAGCCGTTTTTTTGCGAAAAACACGGGAATCTCCCTGCTTGCCCATGCCAATCTGCTCCGGGTCAACGAAGCCTGCCGCCTCCTCGTCTCCGAACCCGATATGAATGTCACGGACATTGCCGAGGCATGCGGATTCCATGACACTTCTTATTTCATACGGATGTTCAAAAAACAGATGAAGACCTCCCCCCTGGCTTTCCGACGGAAACAAACAGGCGCTTAAGTTTCAAACCGGAATAAATCGTCCTGTTTTTTTTACGGTTTGTTATAGAATTCAAAGGCTGAATCTTTTATCTTAAGCCGTAAATGAAACATGAATCCCAAAACAGGAGTTTTTTTATGAATCAGGATCGTTTTCATTCTCTTCCCGCCGGCGCGGTCCGGCTTCACGGCACCATGGGAAAAGCGCTCAGGCTGACCACGGACAACCGTCTCAAGAAAGTCGATTACAAAAAGCTGGTCGATCCATTCCGTTTCCGGAATGAAAAAGACAATCTCTGGCGATGCGAATTCTGGGGAAAAATCGTCCGCTCAGCAATCCTTGCGTGGCATGGGACGCAGGATGCCGAGCTCCTGCAAATGATCCGGGATACAGTCAGCGACATGCTTTCCACACAGACGCCGGACGGCTGCATCAGTTCTTATCCGGCGGAAAAACAGACGGAAGGCTGGGATATCTGGGGACGCAAGTATGTGCTTCTCGCGCTGCTTCGTTATTACAACATCATCGAGCGTGACGAACAGGTGTTGAAAGCCTGCTGCGCCATCCTCGATCACCTGATGAAACAGATTCCGGCGACAGGACGCTCCATGCCGCATTACGGCTGGCACGAGGGGCTCGCATCATGTTCGATTCTCGGCGCGGTCTGCGGAGTCGCCTCCATCAGCGGAGAACAGCGCTACCGCGACTATGCACGCTGGATCATTGATTCCGGCTGTTCCCTGAAGCACAATATCTTTGAAGCCGCGCGCAGGCATATCCCCCCGGCGGAAATCGGAAATGGAAAAGCCTATGAAATGCTCTCCTGCTATCAGGGGCTTTCGGAATTCTATCTCATGTGCCCGCAGGAAGAATATCTGGAAACCGTTACGGAACTGTTCCGCATGGTGAATGAGCAGGAAATCTTCATTACCGGCGGTGGAGGGCTCAAGGATGCCGTCGGAGAATACTGGTATTACGGGGCAATGCGCCAGACGCGCGACGACTCCGGCAATCACGGCGAAACCTGCGTCACAGCCACGTGGCTCCATTACTGCGACCGGATTCTGAAACTGACCGGT